>DATCDE010000053.1 GCA_036510875.1 Actinomycetes bacterium | reverse complement strand
GGGTGCCGGGGGTGGTCCGGGCGGCGGTGTCCAGGGCGAGCCAGACGAGCTGGGCGTCCTCGGCGGGCAGGTACGCGCGCAGCGTGGCCATCCCGTGCGGCTCGGGGAACACCTCGACGCGGCGCTGGGCGCGCTGGTCCTGGTGGGTCTGCTCGGCGGTGCGGGGGTCCAGGGCGGCCAGGGCCCGGCGGATGCTGGTCCGCAGCTGGCTGGTGGTCTGGGTCGCGGCCCGGGGAAGGACCCGGTCCTGGACCGCGCGGGCGGTCTGCTCGGTGCGCCCGGCCAGCAGCTCGGCCAGGGCCATGACGTGCCGGTAGGAGATGTCCCCGCGGGCCAGCGCGTGCCCGGCCGGGGCCAGGGTGCTCTGCAGGGCCCGGGCGACCTCCAGGCGCGCCCGGGCACCGTTCTGGGTGAGCCGCAACGCCAACGACAGCTCGCCGGCCGCGGACCGGTCGGGGTCATCATCGACGTACCCCGGGGTGGTCGGGAACGTGGAGACCACGGCGGCGACCACCTGGGCCGACTGCGCGGCGGCCCAGTTCTGGACCCGTTCCCAGGCCTGCGCGAGCCAGACCCGGTCGTCCGGGGACAGGTCGGCGGGGTCGATCCGGACCAGCTCGGTGACCACCGCGGCGGACGGCACCGCACGGGCCAACCGCTCGGCCGGCCCGCAGCCGTCCGGGTCGGCCCGGCCCTCCGGGTGCTCGTTCGAACGCATGTTCGAAGTCTACGAGAACCCGTTGGCCCCCAACAGGTTCTCCACAACATGTCCACTCTCGGACACTTTCGCCCCCCGGGAACTGCTCCGCCAGACAGCAGAACGAAGCGCAAACAGCGCAGTCCTGGCCAATGGGGGGTGCAGCCTGTTGGGACAGGTTGAGCGGCGGCATTGCCTACAGTCCTGTACGCATCCACGAGAGTCGACGATCGGCGCACCGATCCTAGGACGGCTCGGCTCACAGAGGGCGCCCGTGAACGAAGCCTGTTTGTTGTCAAGGGCTGGTTTCGGGCGTGCTGGGATCGCCTCTTGGCAGGGTGGTGCCTGAGGCGTACTTTCGGTCGCGAGTCCGGGAGTGGCTTATCCGAAGAGCCGGCTGTCAGGGTGTGGGGCCGGTCGCGCTGGAGTCAGAGTCGTGCCCTGGTTGCCCTCCCGGGCTCACTCAATTCCGGGTGTCGGCGAGGAGCTGGCGGTAGACGGCGTCGCTGATCTTCCGCTTCAACGCTCGTCGGGCCTCGCGGGTGGTCTTCCCCTCGGCGATCTTCTTGCGGTAGTAGTCGCGGCCGGGGTTGTCTCCGCGGATCTGGGTGACGGCGGCCATGTGCAGCGCGTGGTTGAGCTGGCGGTTCCCGCGCGGGTTGAGCCGGTGCCGGACCTTGGGCCCGGACGAGGCCTCGATCGGTGCGGTGCCGTTGTAGGAGGCGTAGTGCCCGGACGAGGGGAAGCGGGTGATGTCGCCGGTGTGCCCGATCAACAACGCGGCGATGACCGGTCCGACGCCGTACAGATCGGTCACGGTCGTGCCCGATGCGGTGACCGCGGCTACCGTGCGGGCCTTGACCTCGGCGATGGCCTTGTCCAGGCGGCGCACATCGGCGACCAGGTCGGCGGCCATCGCCCGACGCGCGGTGGTGACCATGGTGTCGGGGTGGACCTTGGCCAAGAACGCGGCCGCAGCCGTTGCTGACAAACGCCTTTGCACCCCGCCAGGGGTCAACGCCGCCAACAGAGCATGCAGCCGGCACACCGCCTGAGTCCGCAGGCTGGTCAGATCCTGATGCCGGTCGGCGAGCAGCCGCAGCACCATCGCCGGGTCCTCAGCCAGCACTGGGCGCAGCCGCCGATCACGCAACGCTGCGACCGCGGTCGACAAGGCGTCGTTGGGGTCGTTCTTGGACCCGCGCCCGGACCCGAGCAGGCGGGTCTTGGCCGCCAACGTCGCCGGGACGTCGATCACGTCCTCGCCGGCGCGGACCAGTTGCTGAGCCAGCAAGAACCCCAGACCGCCCGCGGACTCGATGGCCCAGGTCCGTTCGGTGAACGGTGCAGCGAACGCCAGCAGCTCAACGACCTGCCCGCGGCTCGCACGGACCGTAAGCCGGGCCAGCTCATGCTCATCGCGGTCGATCACCACCGCGGTGTGTGACGCCTTGTGCGGATCAATACCGATCAACACCATCGCCCCTCCTCAAGGGGTCGCAGGGATCGGCCGCCGAAGGCACTCCTGATGAGATGGTGCTCGCCTGTTTCGAGCCACACGCCGGCCTAGGGAAACCCGACAGACCGGCGCTTCGTTCGAAAGCCACCCGAACACCAGTGGCAGGCACATCAAGAGACAACCCACCGGGCCCCTGGACGCTACGAGCACCAGGCCCACGTCCACCAGAACCATCTATCAGGCACGTTGGTTCGGCTTTGCCGCCGCTCGCATCGCGCCCACAGCGGTGGACGCTATCCGGCGCCAAGTCTGGATCGGCGACGCCCTAGAGAGCGGTCGCCACTTCTGGTCTGGCAAGCGGGCTCTCGGGCCTGAACCCCTTCCACGCGCAGTAGATCCCGAGAGACAGCTCCCACGCGGCCTCGGGCAGTGTCAGAAGTCCAGAAGCCGTCGATCCATTCTCGAACGCACCGGCGAGGATCAGCACGAACTCCACGATCAGCAAGGAGCCACCGATGAGGCCCAACAGCGCCATGCGAGGCGGCACAAGCGCCGATCGGTACATCAAGTAGCCCAGCAGCAAACCGTTCCCGATGCCCGCGACCAGTCCGGGCCCCCACTGGAAGGCCCACTGGTAGGTGTGCACCAAGGAGTTTCCTTGAGTGGCGAGCGCCGTCGCCTCGACGCCACTGGCTTGGCTCAACGCATCAGCGAGGGACACAACCGAGATGATGCTCATCAGGCCGATCGCTGCGAAGACTGACTCCATGAGGCGGGCGGCGACGTACCCGAGTGCGACCGCTTCGTTCTGCCGCCTGACGAGCGGATAGATGACAACTGCGGTTCCGATCTGAGTGACGATCAGTCCGAACTCCAGGACCGCGCCCCACTTCAGGCTTGCGGCGGAGGTGGCCCCCGGGACGAAGTGCATGTCGGTCCAGCTAGCGCCCACTCCCGAGACGAAGAGCAGACGAGCGGGGATGCTGGTGAGGAACGTGGCGATGAATAACCAGCCGAAGATCCGTCCTGTTCGCTGAACATCCATCAGAAGGCTCCCAGACTCGGCCGGACATGGGCCCCTTCCGTCGGGGCCTAAGGGGGTGAAGTGTGCCCTACCCCCGCCATCAGCGGTCTCGAATGACAGATCTCGTCTCGGGACGATCGGAAGTGCCGGATCTTGCTCCAGGAACCGAGCCAGAACGGCACCTAGGCTCGGAGTGCGGCGGCGGCACGACCTGCCGCCTCTCGCACATAGGCCCAGGACGGGTCCTCGAACCAACGAACGTCTGGGGCTTCCGGACCGCACCGCTGCGAGATCTGCACGACGTGGGTCACCACCTCGTCAACACACTCGGCTTCGTGTTCGGAGCGCAGGAGCGTGCCCACTGAGTCCATGGGGCGACGCCGCGACTGGCCCCAGAAGGTGTCCTCCATGAGCCAAGAGAGCGCTTCGAGCAGGTTCGGCTGACGCGGGTCACGTCCGTCAGGCGAGCAGACGGGTGGGTCCTGGACCAGGAGCTCAAGGGCGTTCAGAACGTCACGCCGCGACGCGGACATCGGCACATCGCCCACGCCTTCCGCCGTTCCCATGCGAGTCAGAATGGCACCTCTCTGTGTCAAGAGGGCGTGTCAGGACGCGCGGGCGACGGCTGGCGTAGCCTTCGGTTTGGGGTCCGGGTTGTGGCTTGATCGAAGTGTCGACCGTCGGGGTTGGGTCGACCGCGCTGATCTTCGTAGTCGCCCCCATTTGCCCTCC
>DATCDE010000052.1 GCA_036510875.1 Actinomycetes bacterium | reverse complement strand
ATGGAGGTTCTCCAGGACAAGCTCCGCGCCGCGTACCCCGAGACCGTCGCGATGGCGCTCGAAACCGAGCCGAACCCGGTGCTGCTGCCGCCCTCGGCGATCAGGATCCGCTTCCACTCCGTCGGCGGCTACGGCACCATCGCCACCGGCAAGCTGCTCACCGACATCCTCGCCGGCGTGCTCGGCATGCACTCCAAGTCCGCGCCCAAGTACGGCTCGGAGAAGAGCGGCGCGACCACCAACTACTACATCACCCTGAGCCCGGAGCCGGTGCTGCTCACGAACGCCGAGCTCGAGGATGTCGAGATCGTCGTCTCGCCCGACCACAAGTCGTTCATCCACGCCAACCCGCTCAAGGGTCTGGTCGAGGGCGGCACGTTCATCCTGCAGTCCGAGCTCCCGCCCGAGGAGGTCTGGCGCGAGCTGCCGAAGTACGCCCGCCGGACCATCCGCGACAAGCACATCCGCTTCCTCGTCGTCGACGCGTTCAGCGTGGCCAAGAAGCACGCCCCGTCCGCCGAGCTCGAGCTGCGGATGATGGGCATCGCGTTCATCGGTGCCGTGGTGGGTCACCTTGACCGGGTGAGCCAGGGAGCCTCAGCCGAGGCCATCCGCGAGAAGGTGCGAGCCCAGATCGCCAAGAAGTTCGGCGGCAAGGGCGAGGCCGTCGTCGAGGGCAACATGGAGGTGATCCGCGAGGGCATGGAGGCGGCCCGCGTCGTCGAGTACGACGCCCCGGAGTTCCTCGCCATAGACGAGGAGACCGGGCCCGCGCACACGCTGCTCAGCGTGGCGCTGTCGGCATCCATGTGCACGAGTCCCACGGCGTCGTCGGCGAGCGCCCTGTTCGACCCTGCCTACTACGAGGACCTCGTCGCGCGGCCGTTCCGCGAGGGCACCATGGCCGAGGCGCCGGTGCTCCCGGGCGTCGGCCTGTTCATGCCGGCGGGCACCGCTGCTTCCAAGGACAAGGGCCTCTTCCGGCGTACGGTGCCGCAGTTCCACTTCGACACCTGCACCGGGTGCATGGAGTGCGCCCTGGTGTGTCCCGACGCCGCCATCCCCAACACAGTGAACGAGATCCACGACCTGCTGCTCACGGGCATCAAGGAACTCGACCTCGTGCCCGCGCAGAGCGAGGCGCTTCGCACCCAGATATACCCGCTCGCCGAACGGGTGCGCGAGTCGTACCGGCAGGACAAGTCGCCGCGCGCCTTCCACGAAGTCGTGGCCGAGGCCGTCACCACGCTCGACGCCGACAGCCCTACCCTGCTGCGCCACCTCGGCAGCCTCGTCGACATGCTTGCCACCTACCCGGTGGCCCGCACCCGGCCGTTCTTCGACGCGATGGAGGGCGAGGTGCCGGGCACGGGCGGGCTGTTCTCCGCCACGATCGACCCGTGGAAGTGCACCGGCTGCCTGGAGTGCATCGAGGTCTGCGGACCGGGAGCGCTCACTCCGCTCGACCAGGACGCCGAGGTGCTCGACGAGCTGCAGCGGCGCTTCGAGTTCATGACCGAGCTGCCGAACACCCCCAAGCGTTTCCATGCCGGGTCCACCGGGGCCGACGGCGACCTCAAGCGGATGCTGCTCGACCACCCCACCTTCTACTCCACCGCCGGCGGCCACGGTGGCTGCCGCGGCTGCGGCGAGGTCACCGCGATCCGCCTGGTCATGGCCACGAGCCACGCGCTCGGTGACGGCCGTCGGCGGGCGCACGTGCGGGAGCTCGACTCGCTCCTGGCCCGGTTGCAGGACAAGCTCGACAGCCTCGGCCCCGACGACACAGAGCGCCATGAGCGCATCGCCGCGATCATCCTCACGCTGGAGTCGCGGCTGTACCTGTACGAGAGCGGGCCGTCGGGCAACGGTCCGGCCTCGACGGTGGTCGCCAACGCCACCGGGTGCAGCAGCGTCTACGCCTCGACGATGCCGTACAACGCGTACCTCGACCCGTGGGTGAACAGCCTCTTCCAAGACTCCCAACCGCTGGCCAAGGGCATCTTCGAGGGCATCTCGGCCCAGGTGGTCTCGGACGTCCGTGCCCTGCGCATCGCGCGGCTCGAGCTCGACGACGCGTACGACCCCACGGTGCACGAGCAGGAGTTCCGGATGCTCTCCTGGGAGGAGTTCACCTCCGAGGAGCTCGACCTGCTGCCGACGGTGCTCACCATCGGGGGTGACGGCGCCAGCTACGACATCGGCTTCGGGGCGATGTCGCGCGTGCTGGCAAGCGACACCCCCATCAAGGTGCTCGTGCTCGACTCCGGGGCTTACTCGAACACCGGGGGTCAGGCCTCCACCTCGAGCTACACCGGCCAGGACTCCGACCTGGCCCGCTTCGGCGGTGCCCACCACGGCAAGCATGAGGGCCGCAAGGAGCTGGGCCTGCTGGCCAGCTTCCATCCCCACGTGTTCGCCTGCGCCACCAGCACCGCCATGCACGGGCACTTCCTGCAGAGCACCATGCGCATGCTGGAGTACCCCGCACCGGCGGTGATGGACGTGTACACCCCGTGCGGCGGTGAGCAGGGCATCTCCGAGTCGTCATCGAACGCCCGGGCACGGCTGGCGGTCGAGAGCCGGATGCACCCGCTGTTCGTGCACGACCCGAGGCGCGGCGAGACGCTGCACGACTGGTTCTCGCTCGAGGGCAACCCCGACATCGGCTCGACCTGGACCACCAGCACGCTGGAGTACCTCGACGACGCCGGGCAGCTGCAGCTGATGAGCACGCCGCTCACCCCGGCCGAGTTCGCTCTCGGGGAGGTGCGGTTCAAGAAGCAGTTCGCCCGGCTCTCGCCGGATGACGAGGCCACCGGTGTGCCGATCCACGAGTACGTCGAGCTGCCGGTGTCCGAGCGGGGCGCCCGCATCCCGTACGTGCTGGCCACCGACGACGACCGGCACCTGATCAAGGTGGCCTGCTCGCACTCGATCGTGGCGCTCGTCGAGGACCGGCGGCGGTACTGGCAGACGCTGCAGTACCTCTCCGGGGTGCACGAGGCCCAGCTGACCGCGCTGCACCGGACCGACCTCGAGGCGCTGCGGACGCTGTACGAGGCTGCGACCGAGCAGCGCGAGAGCTCGTTGGACGACATCGCCCGGGCCATGTCCGAGCTCGCGACCTCGAGCCGGGCGCCGGCCGGTGCCGGTGTGGGCGTGCCGGGAGGCGCACCCGCCGCCGCTGCTGCCCCACCCGGTCGGGCTGCCTCGGCCATCGCCGTGGTCGACGCGCCGGTGAACCTCGACCGGGCCGACCTCCCGCTGTGCAACGACTGCGGCACCTGCTACCAGGAGCTGCCGCAGTTCTTCGAGAAGACCACGATGATCATCGACGGCGAGGCCCGCCAGGTGGCGCAGATGATCCCCGGCGCTCTCGAGCGCGTCGAGGTGACCCCGCAGATCGCCAGCCGCATCGCCCGGGTCCGCAAGTCCTGCGACGCGGAGATCATCCGATGAGCCCAACCTCCGAGCCCGCCGCGCCGCAGGTCGAGCCGTACGACCGCCGGCTCGACCTGCTCGCGCGGCGATTGGTGAGCGAACCGCGAGCCTTCCGTGAGCTGTTCATCTCCGACGGCATGGCCGCCGTGGCGTGGGAGTTCCAGCAGCCCGAGCTCGGGCCCGAGTTCGTCACCACCTTGTGGGAGGCGCTGCTGCGCGACGACGACGGCAGCACCGTCCTCATGCGCTACGTGTGGGATCTCCCGCTGGGCATGAAGCGCAAGCTCATCCGTGGCCTGGACGAGCACCTCGGTGAGCGCTACCCGATGTTCTCCGGGCTCTCGGTCGACTGGCCGTCGCGGAACGCGATCCCGCCGTACATCCGTGAGGCAGGCGCCCGCTCGCACGACTTCGGTCTCGTCAACCAGGGGTATCTGGGGTACATGAGCATTGGCTACACCGCCCGCGAGGTCGACCTGTTCGTGTGGCTCGAGGTGATGCGCGACAAGCAGTGCGAAGAGAAGCCGTGCGAGCTCGGGGTGTTCCTCGCGGAGCACCGGGAGCCCAAGGGCGGGTGCCCGGTCTCGATCCACATCCCGCAGGTGATCGACCTCATCGGCAAGGGCCGCTTCACCGACGCGCTGGAGCTGATGGAGGCGAGCAACCCGCTGCCCGACGTGACCGGCCGGGTGTGCCCGCAGGAGCTGCAGTGCCAAGGGGTGTGCCTGCAGAAGCTGCCGATCGCCATCGGCCAGCTCGAGTGGTTCTTGCCCGAGCGGGAGAAGCTCGTGCACCCCGACGCCGATGCCCGACGGTTCGCGGGGGTGCGCAACCCGTGGGAGGTCGCGACCAGGCCGCCGGTGGCGATCGTGGGCTCTGGCCCCTCGGGGCTCATCAACGCCTACCTGCTCTCCGCTGAGGGCTTCCCCGTCACCGTCTTCGAGGCGTTCCACGCGCTCGGCGGCGTGCTGCGGTACGGCATCCCCGAGTTCCGGCTGCCCAACGACCTCATCGACGACGTGGTGGGCAAGATCGGCCTGCTCGGCGGGCGGTTCGTCCAGAACTTCGTGGTGGGCAAGACAGCAACGCTGCAGGACCTGCGTGACGCCGGGTTCTGGCGCATCTTCGTGGGCACCGGCGCCGGACTGCCGCGGTTCATGAACATCCCGGGCGAGCCCCTGCTCAACGTGATGTCGGCCAACGAGTTCCTCACCCGCGTCAACCTCATGCAGGGCCTGCGGGCCGATCACGCGACCCCGCTGCCGGAGATCGACGGACGCACGGTGCTGGTCATCGGTGGGGGAAACACCGCGATGGACGCCGCCCGCACGGCCCGGCGGCTCGGTGGACACGTCACCATCGTCTACCGCCGGACGCAGAGCGAGATGCCCGCCCGGGTCGAGGAGCTGCATCACGCGCTCGAGGAGGGCATCGCGCTGAAGGTTCTGCGCTCGCCCGCGGAGTTCGTCGGCGACGACCGCACCGGTTTCGTCACCGCCACCACGCTGGAGGTGATGGAGCTCGGCGAGCCCGACGCGTCGGGCCGCCGCCGTCCGGTGGCCACGGGCGCCACGGAGGTGATGCCCGCGCACCTGGTCATCATGGCGCTGGGCAACGACGCCAACCCGATCATCAAGGACTCCGAGCCGCGGCTGCACACCTCGAAGTGGGGCACGATCGACCTGGACCACAGCGGTTCCCAGGAGACCACGCTGCACGGCGTCTACACCGGCGGCGACGCGGCGCGTGGCGGGTCGACCGCCATCCGGGCCGCCGGCGACGGGCAGGCCGCGGCACGCGAGATCCTCGGGGCCGTCGACCTCGCGCCGGAGGCCATCGCGGCCATGGTCGCGCAGGCGAAGGACTACACCGACATCGCAGCCGCACCCGCGACGATCGTGGCCAAGGCCGAGCTCAGCGACGGCATCGTGGAGTTCACGGTGCGCTCACCGCTCATCGCCCGCGCCGCCCGCGCCGGTCAGTTCGTGCGGGTGCTCCCCGAGCCCGACGGCGAGCTGATCCCGCTCACGCTCGCCGACTGGGACGTCGAGGCCGGCACCATCACCCTGGTGGTCCAGGGGGTGGGCACCAGCAGCATCGAGATCAACGCGATGTCGGTGGGCGACGCCTTCGCGGGCGTCGCCGGCCCGCTCGGGCGCGCCAGCGACATCCATCGCCATGTTGACGGCGGCACCGTGGTGTTCACCGCGGGCGGGCTGGGGCTGCCCCCGGCCCTGCCGATCCTGCGCGAGCACCTGCGGGCTGGCAACCACGTCACGCTCGTGTCCGGCTTCCGCAGCGCAGACCTGATGTTCTGGACCGGTCCGGACGAACGGGTCGGCCGGTTGCAGGCCGAGTACCGCGAGCAGCTCGACGTCGTCTTCACCACCGACGACGGCACGTACGGCGTGCCGGGCTTCGTCACCGGGCCGCTGGGGGAGATGGTCCAGGCCCGTGCGCGAGCCGAGGGACGCCGGGTGGCCGAGGTGGTGACCATCGGTCCGCCGCTGATGATGCGGGCGGTGAGCGACCTGTGCCGCGAGCACGACGTGCCGTGCGTGGCCAGCCTAAACTCGATCATGGTCGACGCCACCGGCATGTGTGGGGCGTGCATGGTTCCGGTCGTCATCGACGGCGCGCTGGTGCGCAAGCACGCCTGCATCGACGGCCCGGAGATCGACGCCCACATCATCGACTGGGACAAGCTCCTGCCCCGGTTCGGTCAGTTCCGGGCCCAGGAGCGGGCGAGCATGGCCGAGCATGGCCTGATCACATAACCCAGAGGTCGCAGGTTCAAATCCTGCCCCCGCTACGGAATAAGTGCAGGTCAGTGGCGTCGCATGAAGATGCGGCAGCCTGTGGCGTGCCTCGGGGAGCGAATGCGGTTGGTCGCCGGCGGGGGGTTACCCGCTGGTCGCTGTTCGGTGGCGGTGGATCTTGAGCAGGTTCGCGGTGGTGCAGATCAGCTTCCATTCGCTATCGACTGCTGAGAGTCCTCGTCGGGTGAATCGGCGGTAGCCACGGTTGTGTTTGATCTGGCCGAAGACAGGCTCGACGGTGATCTTGCGTTTGGCGTATCGGGCGGCGTAGTCAGGTTCGGCCAGCGAGTGATGGACATACTTCGCATCTGACTGCGGGATCTGAACGTCAGAGGTTCGAGTCTTCTCGGGCACTCTCTCGGGCACTCTCGGGGGCGCATTGTTCGAGACAGCAGCACGACCAGGTCGGCCGTACCGACGGGTGCAGGGGTCTCATTGCTACCGCGGGCGGGGATGCGAACTCCAGGGCTCCGCGCGACCGCCCGTGCGGCTATCGGGAGGCCTGTCGGTTGCGCCGGCCCGCGACGATCAGAGGTCGGGTCGCCCCGCTCGGAGGTTGGGTCGCACGGCGCCCTAGTCGCCAGCGCGCAGGGGTGATGAGATCAGCATGTCCGCGGTGGCGAGGGTCGACGCCACAGCGATGCTCTAGACGGCCGCGATCCGCGGCAGGGCCTTGAACGTCGGGGTCGTGGGCTGCGGCTCCTGGGGGTTCCAGAGGAACACGAGGACGTCGATGAGGCCCTCGGCGATCCTCGCTCCGATCTGCTGGTCACCGCCCAGCGGGCCGCTGAGGAAGCGGTGGACACGCAGCCCGACTTCGAACTCGAGCGAGCTGCGCGTCGTACCGGTCGCATTGAGCTTGTGCGCCGCCAGCCCCGCGGCTGAGCTCGGCCCAGATCACGACTTCGGCGTTCTTGCCTTCGTTTGCGACGAGAGCGATCCGTCGTGGTGTTCGCCTCACCGCTGCCTCCGGAATGCGTGGTCGTGATGCAGGCGTGCATCACGACCTCACCCCAACCGTGAGTCCCGAAGGTTGCCATCACGTGTCGAGCGGGTGCCCCAGCCCGGTGTGTGGGCAGGCTCACCCGGCGGCCGCTGCGTCAGTCGCTGTCACGCAGCCGACCGCAGCGGCCAGCTGCGAGGAGAAGCGACGGCTGAACGCGACCGACGCGGGCGACTCACCACCTTGGTCACATCACCTGGTGATGTGGGGTCACCACCTTGATTCCTACCGTGCAGGACATCGCCGGACACACCGCCCGGCCCCCCAGGACCCAGGAGTCCGTCATGACCATCATCACCACCACCGGCCTCACCCGGGCCGCCGGCATTAGCGCCGCGGTCGCGGGAGCGCTCTTCATCGCCGTCCAGATCAACCACCCGCCCATGGACGTGGCCTCGGTCGCCACCACCGAGTGGGTCGTGCGCAACTCGGCGAAGGTCGTCATGGCTGCTCTGGCGCTCGCCGGGATCACCGGCATGTACCTCCGGCAGGTCCGCCAGGTCGGCCTGCTCGGGCTCGTCGGCTACCTGCTGTTCGGCGCCGGCTACCTGCTCATGTTCAGCACCGAGGTCATCTCCGCCGACGTCCTCCCAGGCCTGGTGCATCTCGCGCCGGGCTACGTCAACGACGTCGTGGTCGCGGCCGCCGGAGGCACACCGGTCGGCGACATCGGGGCGATGAAGACCGTGCTCGCCGTCACCGGAATCGGCTACATGGTCGGAGGCCTCATCTTCGGCATCGCACTGTTCCGCGCCCGCATCCTGGCGCGGTGGGCGTCGGCACTCCTCGCGGTGGGCACCGTCGCGACGGCCTCCCTCGCAGTCCTGCCCGAGTGCTTCAACCGGCCGATGGCCGTCCCGGTCGGCGTCGCCCTGATCGGCCTCGGCATCTCCCTCTGGCGCGACCAGCGCGCTCAGGCCCCTGAGACCGCTGTCGCGACCACCCGCATCGAGCACGCGAGCGTCTGATGACCAGTCGTCGGACTTCGGGACTGCCGGGGCGACCGCCCCGGCAGTCCCGGCAACGGAGCTGGCCGGTGCCCATCGCCCTGCTGCTGCTCAGTGCCGTCCCGGTGCTGGCCGGGACGCTGCGGCTGGTCCAGCTGGCCGGTGGTCCCGCGCTGATGCCCGCCGACCACCGGTTCGGTGGCTTCCCGCTCCCTCTGATGACCCACATCGTCATGGCCAGCACGTACGCGGTCGTCGGTGCCTTCCAGTTCGTGCCCCGGTTCCGTCGCAACCACCGGGGCTGGCACCGCGGTGCTGGCCGGGTCCTGGCCGCGGCCGGACTGCTCGTCGCCGGCTCGGCGCTCTGGATGACGTTGTTCAACGCACCCCAGCCCGGGACGGGCTTCCTGCCCTACGTGCTGCGCCTCGTGTTCGGATCAGCGATGGCCGCGTGCCTGGTCCTCGGCGTCACCACGATCCGCCGCGGCGACGTCGCCGGTCACCGCGCCTGGATGATCCGCGGCTACGCCATCGGCCTCGCCGCCGGGACACAGGCGTTCACCGGAGGCATCAGCGGCGCGCTGTTCTGCACCGGCGTGACACAAGGCGATCTCGCCGAGGCAGCCGCGTGGGCGATCAACCTCGCTGTCGCGGAGTTGATGATCCGCCGCCACACCGGCCCTGGGCCATCGAGCCGCCCCGTCCGCGCCGACCGACGTTCCGCACCTGCGGGAGCGCCGTCGTGACCGCCAGCGACCACCAGACCTACCAGTTCCGCGTCGCCGGGCACCTCGACGACCGATGGTCGGCCTGGTTCGGCGAGCTCACCATCTCTCGCTACGACGACGGCACGTGCACGCTCACGGGGCCGGTGGCCGACCAGGCGCAGCTCCACGGGATCCTCGCGCGGCTTCGCGACATCGGCGCCACCCTCGTGTCGCTGAACGCGATCGACAGTGACGACGAGCAGGGCGAAGGCGGCAGCGCGTCGACGATGGCTGGACGGCCGGTCCGACCACGCTGACCATCCCACCGCGCAGCGGTCGGAGATCAGCGCCCGGTCAGCAGACCCAGCTCACGGCCGCGGCGCACGGCTGCGCGGCGGTTGTTGACGCCGAGCTTGGCGTAGATGTTCTTGGTGTGGCTGCGCCGTGTTCAGCGACACAAACAGGTGCTGGGCGATATCGGGACCGTCGGTCCCGCCGCGACCTCGAGGGCCGAACATGCGCGACGACCAGCGCCGCGTCCTCGTCGTACACCACCCGCTCGACCGTCGCATGCTCGATCCCGAGCAGCCCAGCCCATACCGTTGACCCGCGCACGCCGTTCCCTCACGCCCTCAGTTCCAGCCTTCGACAGCAGGAACCGTAGGCGGGGAACGGCGTGTGGCACGTCACGGGTCAGTCAGGTACCCACGGATCTCGCTTTCCGCACATCTCGGCACAGGTTTCACGACGTGATGCCGTAGGCACTGTGCGGCACCTTGAGTAGGTCGAGCACCTGGGCTTGGATGCGCGTCAGCTCGGGAGCGAAGGTCTGCACGATCTGTCCGTTGCTGAC
>DATCDE010000051.1 GCA_036510875.1 Actinomycetes bacterium | reverse complement strand
TCGCCCGGCCGCGCCCCGAAGGCCGCCGCGAGGGACTCGCGGGACTCCTCCACCACCCGGCGGGCGCGGCGCCCGGCCGCGTGCAGCGAGGACGCGTTGCCCACCTGGGACAGCTCGCCCGTCATCGCCTCGACGGCTTCGGGCAGCATCGGGGTGGTGGCGGCGTGGTCCAGGTAGGCCATCAGGAGGCCGATTCTAGGCGCCGGGGCCGACACCCCGCCGTCCGCGGACGGACTGCGCCGCTAGGACGTCAGCGAGGCGCAGGAGGGGTTGGCCGCGAAGGCCCGCCCGAGGGCCCCGGTGCCGTCCCTCGCCGCCGTCCCGATCGCCTGGGTGGTCTCGACCAGCGCAGTGAACGACGCGACCGTGGCTGCGCCCGAGGTGCCCTGCACCGCCGCGACGGCCGTCTCGAGAGCGTCGACCGACGACCGCAGCCGATCGGCCGATCTCTGCACTGCTGTCAGGTCCGGATCGTCGGCGCTGCCCACCGGGACCGCTGCGACGGTGCCGACCAGCTCGGTCACCGACCTCTTGATCGTTTCGAGCTGGGTCGAGAGGCTGGACTTGACGTCCGTGCCCCCGGCGATCGCAGCCGAGACCAGGCTCTGGATCGAGGACATGAGCTCGCTCGTGGCCGTGCACACCTGCCCGGCCCTTGCGACCTGCTCCGCCGTCGGCGGGGCCTCCGAGCCGCTGACCGACGTGGTCGGCGACGCCGCCGTGGACGAAGCGGACCCACGGCCGGTCGACCCGCCCGAGCAGGCCGCGAGCAGGACGGCGGCCGCCAGCAGGGCCAGCAGTCTGTTCACCGACACCTCGCCTGACGAGATTCCACCCGGCGTTGTGGCGGTCTCAGCCCTTGCGCTTGCGGATCTCCGTGGTGAGCTGGGGCACGACGGTGTTGAGGTCGCCGACCACGCCGTAGTCGGCCAGCTCGAAGATCGGGGCGTCGGGGTCCTTGTTGACCACGACGATCGTCTTCGAGGTCTGCATGCCGGCCCGGTGCTGGATCGCCCCGGAGATGCCGCTGGCGATGTACAGCTGAGGCGAGACGGTCTTGCCGGTCTGGCCGACCTGGAACTGGTGCGGGTACCAACCGGCGTCGGTCGCGGCCCGCGAGGCGCCCACGGCCGCGCCGAGCGCGTCGGCGAGCTCCTCGATGATCGCGAAGTTCTCGGCGCTGCCGACCCCGCGGCCGCCGGAGACCACGATCGAGGCCTCGGACAGCTCCGGTCGGCCGGTGCGCTCGGCCGCGGTGCGGTCCACCACCTTCGCGGAGCGCGCCCCGTCGGACAGCTCGACGGTCACGTCGACCCGCTCGGCCGCCCCGGCGGCCGCTTCCGGCGCCGTGCTGTTCGGCCGGACCGTGATCACCGGGACGCCGCGGGTCACCTTCGACCGCACGACGACCGCGCCGCCGAAGGCCGACTGCTGGGCGACCAGGTCGGCGTCGACGTCGACGGCGTCGGTGATGATCCCGGAGCCGGCCCGGACCGCGAGACGGGCCGCGACCTCCTTGCCCTCCGGGGTGCTCGCGATGAGCACCGCCGCGGGCGCGGCGTCGGCGACCAGCTTGGCCATCAGCTCGGACCTGGGCGCGACCACGTAGTCCGCGTAGTCGCCGCCCTCGGCCACGTACACCTTCGCCGCGCCGTACTCAGCGAGGCGGTCACGGGCCGCGTCGAAGCCGGGCCCGAAGAACACCGCGCTGGGCTCCCCCAGCCGGCGGGCCAGCGTGAGCAGCTCGGTCGTTACCTTCTTGACGTCGCCGTCGGTGTGCTCGACGAGGACGAGGATTTCAGCCATGGGTCGTGGGGCTCCTTGTCAGCTGCAGGATCAGCTACTGGGTCAGCTGCTCGGTCGGCTACTGGGGCGGGTCAGATGAACTTGCGGCCGGCGAGGAACTCGGCGATCTTGGCGCCGCCGTCCCCCTCGTCCTTGACGACGGTGCCGGCCTGCCGCGGCGGGGCCGGGGTGAAGTCGACGACCGCGCTCCACGAGCCAGCGGTGCCGGCCGCGTCGGCGGACAGCCCCAGTTCGGCCAGGGTCAGCGTCGTGACCGGCTTCTTCTTCGCCGCCATGATCCCCTTGAACGACGGGTAGCGCGGCTCGTTGATCTTCTCGACGACGCCGACGACGGCCGGAGTCGAGCCCTCGACCGTGTCGTAGCCCGCCTCGGTCAGCCGCTTGACCCGCACCGTGGTGCCGTCGACCTCGACCGAGGACGCCAGCGTCAGCTGCGGGGCGCCGAGCCGTTCGGCCAGCATCGCGGGCAGCACCGACATCCGGGCGTCGGTGGACTCCACCCCGAGCAGCACCAGGTCCCACTCCACGGTGCCCAGCGCCTTGGCCAGCACCGCGGACGTCACCAGCGCGTCCGAGCCGTGCAGCGCCGGGTCGACGACGTGCACGCCCTTGTCGGCACCCATCGACAGCGCCTTGCGGATGGTCTCGCCGGTCTTCTCCGGGCCCATCGACAAGATCGTGACCTCGCCGCCGTGCGCCTCGGCCAGCTTCAGCGCCTCCTCGACCGCGTACTCGTCGAGCTCGTTCATGACGGCGTCGACGGACTCACGGTCCAGCGTCCTGTCCGAAGGGTCCAGCTTCTTCTCCGCCCAGCTGTCGGGCACCTGCTTCACACAGACGACGATGTTCATGGCTGCTTGAGCCGACCTCCCTGTAGGGGGCGCCGGACACGCCCTTGACCTGATCATCCTGGCACGGTGACCGACCACCTGCGGCAACGGGCACCGGCAGGGGCCTGACTCCCGCAGGACCTATGTTACCCGCCAGTAGACTCCCCGGCCCGCGGGGGCCAGCCGACTCCCTCGACCAGTGAACTGAGCGGCCGTCGCGGCTGCTCGACGAGCGCCACGGTGTCCGGCATCCCGGTGACGGTGACGACGTTCCCAGGCCCCACGTCCAGGTCCACCCGCTCGCCGGCCAGCGCCACGTCGTCCAGCCGCAGCGGCAGGAACCGGTCGGGCAGCGTCGGGGCGAGCCACACCTGTCCGAACGGCACCCACGGGTCGAACCGCAGCAGCGTGCGCATCAGCTGGACCGGGGCCGCGGACGCCCAGGCCTGGGGCGAGCACGAGGTGGGGAACGGCACCGGGTCGGGGAACTCGTCGCGGTCGAAGCCGCAGAACAGCTCGGGCAGCCGGCCGTCGAACCGCTCGGCCGCCGCCAGGATCCCCAGCGCCACCTCGCGGGCCTCGTCGACGAACCCGTAGCGCATCAGCCCGGCCGCGACGATCGCGTTGTCGTGCGGCCAGACCGACCCGTTGTGGTAGCTGAGCGGGTTGTACGCGCCCATGTCGCTGGCCAGCGTCCGTACCCCGAACCCGGTGAACATCCGCGGCGACAGCAGGTGCTCGGCGACCTGGACGGCCTTGTCCTCATCGACGATGCCTGACCACAGGCAGTGGCCAATGTTGGAGGTCAGGGCGTCCACCGGACGCTTGTCCCGGTCCAAGGCGAGCGCGAACCAGCCTCGGTCCGGCAGCCAGAACCGCTCGTTGAACGCCGCCTTCAGGTCGACGGCCCGTCGTCCCCACTGCTCCGCGATGGCCGTGTCGCCGGCCTCGCGGGCGAAGTGCGCCCGGGCCAGGTAGGCCCCGTAGGTGTAGGCCTGGACCTCGCACAGCGCGATCGGCGGCTCGGCCAGCCGCCCGTCGGCGAACGTGACGCCGTCGACGGAGTCCTTCCACCCCTGGTGCGGCAGGCCACGGTCGGTGGCCCGCTGGTACTCGACGAACCCGTCGGCGTCCTGGTCGCCGTAGGTACGCAGCCACTCCATGGCCCGGTCGGCCGCCGGCAGGAGGGCTTCGACCTGCTCGCGGGCCAGCCCCCAGCGGCGCAGCTCGCCAAGCAGCATGACGAACAGCGGCGTCGCGTCCACGCTGCCGTAGTAGACGTTGCCCCCGCCCAGGGAGAGCGCGGCGCGACGGCCGAACCGCAGCTCGTGCGGGATCCGGCCCGGCTGCTCCTCGCTGAGCGGCTCGACCGCGCGGCCCTGGAACGCGGCCAAGGTCTGCAGGGTGCCCAGGGCCAGCTGCTGGTCCAGCGGCAGGACCATCCACGAGGTCAGCAGCGAGTCGCGGCCGAACACGGCCATGAACCACGGCGCACCCGCGGCCACGATGGCCCGCTCGGGGTGGTCCGGGTCGAAGATGCGCAGCGCCCCGAGGTCCTCGAGGCTGCGGGCCATGGTGCGGGTGAGGCTGGCGTCGGGGGTGCGCAGGACGGGAGCGGCGCCGCGCCAGGCCCGCATCCGCTCGGCCGAGGAGTTCCCGCCCCCGTTGGGCTGCGCGCTGTGCCGTGGCGCGGTGACCGCCTCCCCCGCCGTCGCCTCGACCCGGACGAGCGCCGTCCACTCCTCCCTGGCCGGGACGACGAGGTGCCAGGTGAGCAGCCCCGGGCTCAGCGAGGGTGCCCCGTCGGCCGAGAGCAGCATTCCGCGTGCGTGCCCGGCCACCTCGTGGTGCACGTGCAGGAAGTCCCCGGCAACCTCGCTGACGACTCCGGCGTGCTCGTGCACCCGACCCTCCTTGACCTCGAACAGGTCGGCGAAGTCGGAGTGCGCCTCCAGCGTGAGCGTCACCCCCGCCGCCTCGTGCCCGAGGTTGCGCACCCGCAGCTCCTCGAGCATCCCGTCGCCGACCTCGCGCTGGCGGACGACGAGCAGTGTGCTGTCGGCACGGCCGGGGCGCGGGCGGGCTCGGGTGACGAAGGTGGCCCGGAACGGGTCGTGCTGGCGCACCGTGAGCGGCTCCAGGCGGTCGCCGTCCACCTCGAGCAGCCAGCGGGACAGCACCCGGGTGTCGCGGACGAACAGGCCCATCGGGGCGCCCTCGACGATGTTGCCTGCGGTCGCGCCGATGCAGAAGGTGGAGCCGGCGACGAGCGTCACCGTCCCGGGGCCGCCCGCGGACGGCTGCCCGGCAAACGACCAGCCACTCATCCCGCCTCCTCAGCCACGAGCCGCCCGCGCGCTCCCCACGGTGGCACCGGGTCGGCGGCGCGACAAGCGCCTCTGGTCACTGGCGCGGCCGCCAGCCGTCTGGACCGCGCGCCAGCCGCAGCGAGCAGCCGCGGGAGGTCGCGCCGTCCGCCGTGGTCACCGTGACCTCCCCGTCGGCATCGACACGGGTGGCGTCGTGGTCGGCCCGGACCCGCAGCCGGCGGCCCCGGAAGCGCAGCCGGAGGTCGACCTCTTCCCAGTCGGAGGGTAGCGCCGGGTCCACAGCCAGGGCCGGACCGGCCGCTCGCAGCCCCAAGAACCCGGCCGCCAGGGCCTGCCAGACCCCTCCCATGGTGGCCAGGTGCAGTCCCCCCGCGGTCATCCCGGTGAGGTCGTCGAGGTCCAGCCGCGCTGCCAGCCGGAACCACTCCAGAGCCTCGTCCGGCCGGCCGGCCCTGGCCAGCAGAGCCGCGTGGACGGCAGGGGAGAGCGAGGACCCGTGAGCGGTGCGCGGCCCGTAGTGGTCCAGGTTCGGGACCAGCGAACCCGGCGCCGTCTCGTCCGGCACCAGGTGGTGCAGCATGAGCACGTCCGGCTGCTTGATCAGCTGGGTTGAGGCAACCCGTTCCTGGCCCAGCAGCAGGTCAGCGGCAAACGGCGGCTCGGCCAGGTCGGCCGCCCGGACCGGCTCCAGCCGGTCGTACCCGGCGAACTGCTCGTACCGGCCGGTGACCGGGTCGTAGCCGTCGACGAGGGCGTCCGCGAGGTCCCGCCAGGACGCCGCCTCCGGGTGGTCCCCGGTCTGGTCGAGCAGGTCGGCGCCACAGCGCAGGTTCCAGCGGGCCATCACGTTGGTGTAGGCGTCGTCGTCCACCGGCCCGTGGTACTCGTCCGGACCTATGACCCCCTCGAGGTGCGCCCGGCCGGAGGCGTCTCGCGTGCATCGAGCCGCCCAGTACCGGGCGGTCTCCGCGACCAGTGCCCGGCCGGGCCCGGCCAGGAACTCGTCGTCCCCGGTCCAGCGCGCGTAGTGCCACGCGGCCCAGGCGACGTCGGCGACCACGTGCACCTCGGCATCCCCAGTGCGGACGTCGACGCTGCGGCCGGCCAGCTCCAACCGC
Organism: Actinomycetes bacterium; assembly: GCA_036510875.1. NCBI lineage: Bacteria > Bacillati > Actinomycetota > Actinomycetes > Actinomycetes bacterium. Next base: position 12,745 of record DATCDE010000051.1, on the reverse strand, counting down.
CGCGGGGTGACCTCGAAGCCGTCGCGGGCCGACTCCCACGGGAACCGGGCGCCGGCCCGGCCCTCGGCCCGGGCCCTGGCCCTGGCCGCGTCCAGCCGAGCGACCCGGTACTGCAGCACGGCGCGAGCCGCTCGCGGGGCCACCGCCACCAGAGCGGGCAGCACAAACACGTCGGTGTCCCAGAACACGTGACCCGCGTAGCCGGGACCGGACAGCCCGCGCGCCCCGACAGCCAGCTCGTCGTCGGGTCCAGCCACGGCGAGCAGCTGGAACAGCAAGAACCGCACCGCGAGCTCGTCGCCCGCGGCGCCGCGCAGCGACACGGCCGCGTCGGCCCAGCGGGCCGCCCAGGCCGCTCGGTGCTCGGCGAGGAGCTCGTCGAACTGCACCCCCTCGAGCGCGGCCCGCACCGATGTGACGCTCGGGACCCGGTCCGGGTCGGCCCGGTAGGCCACGACGCGCTCGACCCGCACCGGACCGCCGGGTCGCCGGGTCTGGTGCCCGACCGCGGTGATCCCGCCAGGCTGGGCGAGCACCTGCGCCCAGGCGGTCGTGTCGGTCCGGCCGAACCGGGCCACCCCCTCCGCTGGCAGCGTGAGCGCGGGCCCGGCCCGCAGGCCAGCCGCCCGCTCGGCCCGCAGCGCCACCAGCCCCGGTCGCGGCAGCGACGCGAAGCGCAGCGTGCGCAGGTCCCCCGGGTCGTCCGGCTCCCTAGCCAGGACGCCGGTGCGCAGATCCAACAGCCAGCGGCCCGGCCGCGGCCCGGCGGCCACCGCCTCCCCCGGCAGAGCCAGCTCGGTCCACCCCGGTCCCGGGAGCAGGTGCTGCGCCGCGTCCGAGCCGGTGTAGACCCCGGCCGCGAGGACGCCGGGGTGGCTGCCCGGCCCGACCTCCTCCAGGCTGCCCCGGGTGCCCAGCCGGCCGTCGGACAGGGTCAGCAGCGTCTCCCCGACCCGCCGGGTGGTCGGCCCGTCCACCGGACGGCGCAGGGTCCAGGCCGGGTCGTCGTCCACCTGTGGTACCCGACCGGCGCGGTGCCGCCGGCACTGCGCCGCGAGCAGCCGGCTGAAGGCTCGCGGCCCGCCGCCGAGACCGAGCACCGCCTCCGGAACCCCGCCCGGCTCGGCTCCCACCGTTACCGCGGTGGTCCGGGCCGCCTCGGGCACGAGCAGCAGAGCGTCACTGCCGGGCACGTCGCCGAGCGGCCCGAACTCGTCCCCGACGACGAGCACGAGGCCGGGCGCGATCCCCCGGCCCTCCAGGTACGGCAGCACCCACCGCATCGCGTCGGACTTGTCGGTCAGCCCGATCTCGACGTGCTTGGCGTCGCTGGTGACCCGGACGTCCGGCAGGCCGGCGTCCGCGGCGGCGGCGCGGGCCAGGGCCACCACCTCGGCAAGCCCGCTCAGCCCGGCTCCGGCCAGCCGCTGAGAGACGGCCCGGACCAGAGCGGCGATCCGGGCCTTGGGCGGGTCGGCCCAGCGCGGCTGCGGGATCAGGTCGATCTTGCGCCGGTTGAAGCGCGGGACCACGGTGGTCACCAGCCCGTGCCCGGCCAGCCGCTCGACGACCGAGGCGGCGGCACGGTCGAGCGCGGCGTCCTCCTGGGGCGACGCCACCCGCTCGTGCACCAGCTGCGGCCCGGCCGCGCCGACCCGGAAGACCCGCGCGCCGCGGTTGAGGCACAAGTGCAGCCCCCCCGGGCCCCCCGGGCGGGCGGCCAGCTGCCCGTCGACGTTGCTCAGGTGGGTGCCGCTGACGACGACGACCTCGACGGCGTGGCCACACAACTCCTCGACCAGCCGCCGGACCCGGGCCGCATCCGCCTGCCGGTCGGGGACAGCTGTGCCGTCCCAGTCGAAGACGACAGCCGCGAAGGTCCGGTCCAGTAGCGCACTGGTCGGGCTTTCGCTCATGGCTGTGAGACCTCGGTGAGGCCGATGGTCCTCCGGGCCAGCAGCTCGCTGTAGAGCGCCACGTGGGCCCGCGTCATGCCCTCACCAGAGAACCGCTCCGCTGCGGCCGCCCGACAGGCGCCCCGGTCGAGCGAGCCGACCCGCGCGAGGGCGGCCACGAAGGCGTCGTCGTCTGCGCACAGGAAGCCGGTGACGCCGTCATCGACGATCTCCGGCGCGGCACCAAGCGGCGAGACGAGAACCGGCGTCCCGCAGGCCAGCGCCTCGACCATGACCAGACCGAACGGCTCCGCCCAACGGATCGGGTCCAGCAGGGCGATCGCCCCGCGCAGCAGCTCGGTCCGCCCCGGGCCGTCGAGCTCGCCGGCGAACTCCACCCCCGGCCCGAGCAGCGGCCGGATCCGCTGCTCGAAGAACTCGAGCTCGTCGGCCGCCCGCATCTTGGCCGACATGACGAGGGGCAGCCCCACGCGTCGGGCCGCCTCGATCGCCCGGTCCGGTCCCTTGTCCGGACTCATCCGGCCGAGGAACGCCACATAGCCGCCGTTGCCCGGCCCCGGCTGGTACCGCTCGAGGTCGACCCCGTGGTGGATCACCCGGGTGAACCGCACGTGTGGCGCGGCCGCGCGCTGCGCGTGCGAGATCGCCACCACCGGGACCAGCCTGGACGTCGCTTCGAGGACCCGCAGCACGTCCGGGGTGTAGCCGAGGTGGCTCGTCGTCACCACGACGCGGCTGGCCGTGGAGGCCCGCCCGAGGAGCGGCCCCAGCGCGGTGTGGTCGTGAACCACGTCCACGGCCTCCCTGTCCATCGCCTCATACGCGGCGAGCACGTGCGCGGCCTCCGCGGTGCCCGAGCCCATCGGCTCGACCGCCGTCTGGTTCAGCCATCGCCGGGGTACCGGGCAGGTGGACTCCCCGACGGTGAACAGCACGACCTCATGCCCGGCGGCGACCAGGCCGCGGGCCAGCAGGTCGACGACCGCCTCGGTGCCGCCGTACCCGGTCGGCGGGACCGGCACCCACGGCGGTGCGACCAGACCCACCTTCACCGGCGGCCGCCTCCCTCCGGCTCAGCGAGCGGGACGAGCAGTACCGGCACCCCGGCGCTCGACAGGGTCTGCCGCACCGTGCGGGCCCGCCCGGCAGTGAGGTCCTGCGCCCACCCGAGGACGATGAGGTCGGCCTGCTCCTCTGCGGCCACCGAGACCACGTGCTCACCGGGCACCCCCGAGCGCACCTGCACCCGCACCCCTTCCGCGTCGCAGAAGCGGGCCCGGAACTCGTGCTCCCAGACCGGTTGGGCATGCTGGGCCTGGTCCCAGAACCGGGGCACGGTCGCGGCCTCGAACACGTGCAGCACCACGACGTCCACGCCGTGCGCGCAGAACAGCCGCACCGACTCGGCCACTGCGTGGGCGCTTGCCTCGCTGCCGTCGAGCGGGGCCAGCACGCAGTCGAGGTGGCCGTTGCGCGGGCCGTCGGCGTCCGGGGGGACGACGACCAGCGGCCGCCGGGCCGCCTGCAGCACGGCCAGCGCGGTCCGCCCGGCCGGGCGGCGGCCGGTCCGGGTGCCCCGCGCCCCCAGGACGCCGAGCCGCACGTCCGGGGAAGCGAGCACCTGACTGATCACGGCCTGCGGCTCCCCAGGCACGCAGCGCAGCTTCAGCCCCGACTCCGCGACCACGCGCTCGACGTCCGGAGCCGGCAGCTGGCCCACGTACAGCGCCTCGGCGGCACCGCCGAGCAGCTCGGCCAAGCTGGCCGCGGTCCGCAGCACCGATCGGCTGACCGCGCTGCCGTCCACCGCCGCCACGACCTGCGCCACGGAACCTCCCTGCGCGCGAGGGCCAGGTGAGTCACCACCACCTTCCATCCCGCCACGGCGGGCGCTCCCGGGCAAGAGGCCTTGGGCCGCCGTTCGCGCCGAGCCACCGGCTCGGTTGCCCGTGGGTAGCAACTGGGAGCCCCCGGGTCTGCTCTCGCCGGCGTCGAGTGTCGGCCACGCCCGGCCGGTAGTTTGACCCTCGACGGCCAGCACCGGCAGGGACCTCACGGTGGCGCCGGTGGTGCGCGCGCGCAGATTGGAGCCGACGCGGTGGGGCAAGGAACGGGCCGAGTGGACGCTTCCGCGGGTCGGCGCCCCACGTTGACACTCACCGGCGAACGGACGCTGCCCGGCATCAGGCACGAGAACTACTGGTTCCGCCGGCACGAGGCCGCCTACCGGTTCCTGGCCGGTCTGCGCGGCCCGCTCGTCGAGGCGGGCTGCGGGGAGGGCTACGGCGCCCAGCTGCTGTGCGACGGGGGAGCCCACCCGGTGCTCGCGCTCGACTACGACGGCACTACGGTTGCGCACCTCCGCCGCACCTATCCCGCTGTGACCGTGATGCAGGCCAACCTGGTTGCGCTGCCGCTGGCCGACGCCACCACTGCTTCCGTGGTCAGCCTGCAGACCATCGAGCACCTGTGGGACCAGCCGCGGTTCGTGCGCGAGTGCGCCCGGGTGCTGCGCCCTGGCGGGTCGTGCGCGGTCTCGACCCCCAACCGGCTGACCTTCTCCCCCGGGCTCAGCCGGGGCGAGAAGCCGCTGAACCCGTTCCACGCCAACGAGCTGGACGCCGAGGAGCTGGCCGGGCTGCTGGCCCCCTGGTTCGGCAAGGTCCGCGTCCTCGGCGTGCACCACGGACCGCGGATCGCCGTCTGGGAGCGCGAGCACGGCCCGCTCGTCGCCGCCCAGCTCGCCACCGAGGCCACCCAGTGGTCCCCCGAGCTCACCGGCTTCGTCACCTCGGTCACCGTCGACGACTTCGTCGTCCACGCCGAGCGGGTGGACGGCAGCCTCGACCTGCTCGCCCTGGCCACCCGATGACTCAGCCGGTCGGCAGCTGCGCCATCGTGGTGCACAGCCACCTGCCGTGGCTGGCCCACCACGGGGCCTGGCCGGTCGGTGAGGAGTGGCTGCACCAGGCCTGGGCGACCTCGTACCTGCCGGTCGTCGCACTGCTCGAGCGGCTGGCGGCCGAGGGCCGCACCGACCTGCTCACGCTCGGGGTCACCCCGGTGCTGGCCGCGCAGCTGGACGACCCCTACCTGCTCGAGCAGTTCCACACCTGGCTGGGGTTCTGGCAGGCCAGGGCGCTGGGCCTGGTGGGCCGCCCCGAGCGGCACCTGCGCGACCTCGGCGCGGCCGAGCACCGGGCGGCGGCCGCGGCGCTCGCGGACTTCGAGTCCCGGTGGCGGCACGGCGCCTCCCCGCTGCTGCGCCGGCTGGCCGACGCCGGGACGGTCGAACTGCTCGGCGGGCCGGCCACCCATCCGTTCCAGCCGCTGCTCACCGAGCCGGTGGCCCGGTTCGCGCTGACGGCCGGGCTGGACGACGCCAAGCTGCGGGTCGGCCGCCGTCCCGAGGGCATCTGGGCGCCCGAGTGCGGCTACCGGCCCGGGCTGGAGCAGCTGTACACGGACGCTGGCGTCCGACGGTTCCTCGTGGACGGGCCCACCCTGCTCGGCAGCCGGCACTCCCCGGCCGACGCCTGGACTGTCGGGGGGTCCGACGTCGTCGCCTTCGGCCGGGACCTCGAGGTCACCTACCGGGTCTGGTCGCCCCGCAAGGGCTACCCGGGCGGCCCCTGGTACCGCGACTTCCACACCTTCGACCACCCGTCCGGCTTCCGCCCGGCCCGGGTCACCTCGACCCGTACCCCCCCGCACGATAAGGCGCCGTACCGGGCCGACCGCGGACACGCCGCCGCCCTGGCCGACGCCGCTGACTTCGTCGACGTCGTCCGCCGCCGGCTGCTCGACCTCGCGGCGCAGCGGGACGGCCGGCCCGGTCTGGTGGTGGTCGCCTACGACACCGAGCTGTTCGGGCACTGGTGGCACGAGGGGCCGGTGTTCCTCGAGCAGGTGCTACGTGCGCTGCCCGAGGCCGGCGTCCGGGTGACGACCCTGCGCGGGGCGGTCGAGGCCGGGCACGTGGCCGGTCCGGCCGAGCTCGGTCCGGGGTCGTGGGGCTCGGGCAAGGACTGGCGGGTCTGGGACGGCGAGCAGGTCGCCGACCTGGTCGACGCCCAGCGGCGGTTGGAGAAGCGGCTGCTGGACGTCGTCAGCGCGGTGGCGCGGCCCGGTTCGCCGCGCCGCGCGGACCTCGACCAGCTGGCCCGCGACGCGCTGCTGGCGCTGTCCAGCGACTGGGCCTTCATGGTCACCAAGAACTCCGCGGCCGGGTATGCGCGGGACCGGTTCGAGGGTCACCTCGCGGCCTTCGAGCGACTGGCCCGTGCCGTCGAGGTCGGCGACGAGCGGGTGAGCCGGCAGGTGGCGACGGAACAGCGGGCGGTCGACGGCCCGTTCGGCCACCTGGACGCGCGGCTGCTGCGGGCTACGGACGAGTAGCGTCGGGCCGTGCGGATCCTGCTGCTGTCGTGGGAGTACCCCCCACTCGTGTACGGCGGGCTCGGCCGGCACGTGCACGCGCTGGCCGAGGCGCAGGCGGCGGCCGGGCACCAGGTCACCGTGCTCACCCAGACCGTCGTCGACGCGGTGCCCGACGAGGTGGTCAACGGGGTGCGGGTCGTCCGGGTGCCGCCGGACCCGCCATTCCTCGACCCGTTCGGGGCCGGCGGCGTCGACGAGCTGCTCGCGTGGATGCTGGGGCTGAACCACTCCCTCGCGCGGGCCGGGCTGCGGCTGGCCGACGAGGTGCGCCCGCGGGTCGTGCACGCCCACGACTGGATGACCACCCACGCGGCGACCACGCTGAAGGACGCCCTCGGCCTGCCGATGGTGGCGACCGTGCACGCCACCGAGGCCGGCCGGCACCAGGGCTGGCTGCCCGGCCCGATTAGCCGGTCGATCCACACGGTGGAGTGGTGGCTCACCTTCGAGGCCCGGCGGGTGATCACCTGCTCGGAGCACATGCGCTGGGAGGTCACCCGGCTGTTCGAGCTGCCGGCCGACAAGGTGGACGTGCTGCCCAACGGCATCGACGTGGACCACTGGTCGGTTCCGGCCGCGGCGCGCACGGCGGCCCGGACCCGCTACGCCGGGGACGGCCCGCTGGTCGTCTTCGCCGGGCGGCTGGAGTGGGAGAAGGGCGTCCACACCCTGATCGAGGCGATGCCCAGGCTGCGGCGGCGGCACCGGGGCCTGCGGCTGGTCGTCGCCGGGCAGGGGTCCAAGGCGGCCGAGCTGGCCCAGCTGGCCCGGCGCAAGCGGGTGGCCGGCAGCGTCACGTTCACCGGCTTCCTGGACGGCGGGCAGGTGGCGGGGCTGCTGGCCGCCGCCGACGTCGCCGTCGTCCCGTCCAGGTACGAGCCGTTCGGGCTGGCTGCCCTGGAGGCCGCCGCGGCCGGGGCACCGATGGTCGCCGGGGACACCGGGGGGCTGCGCGAGTTCGTCCGGCCAGGGGTGACCGGGCTGCTCTTCGAGCCGGGGGACGCGGCCGGGCTGGCGGACGCCGTGAGCACGCTACTGCGGGACCAGGTGCTGGTGCGCCGCGTCGTCCGGGCCGCCCGCGAGGCGCTGCGACGGGACCACACCTGGGCGTCGGTGGCCGAGCGGACGGTCGCCGTCTACGAGCGGGCCGAGCGTGAGGAGCGGGCCCTGCAGGCCGGCTTCGCAGCCAGGGCCGAGCGCCCCCTCCGGGTCGTCGTCCGCGACGGCAACCTGCTCACCGGCGATCCGGGGTGACCCCCCCGGAGGTCTCGGCGGCCGCCCTGGCCGTCTTGCGGGCGATGTCGGCCAGCGCCGCCCGGGTCGCGGCGGCCGCCTCGTAGGCCTCCACCCGGTTCTTCACCACCCGGCCGGGGACGCCGACGACGACGGACATCGGCGGCACGTCCTTGTTCACGACGGTGTGCGCGGCCAGCACGCTGCCGTGGCCCACCTCGACGCCGCGGAGCACCGTCACCTTGGTGCCCACCCAGCAGTCCGGGCCGATCCGCACCGGCGTCTTCACGATGCCCTGGTCCTTGATCGGGACGTGGATGTCGGAGTACACGTGGTCGAAGTCGCAGACGTACACCCAGTCCGCCACGATCGTCTTCGCGCCGAACTCGATGTCCAGGTAGGCGTTGACCGTGTTGTCCTTGCCGAACACGCACTTGTCGCCTATGCGCAGGTTCCCCTCGTGGCAGCGCAGCGCGTTGCCGTCGCCCACGTGCACCCACCGGCCAACCACGAGCCGGCCGTAGCCCTTGCGGGCGGTCAGCGTGACCCGCCGGCCGAGGAAGACGAACCCCTCGGTGACCACGTGCCGGTTGCGCAGCCGCCAGATGAGGAACCGCCAGTAGCGCACCAGGTACCACCACGACCAGGCCCGGTTGCGCACCACCCAGCGCAGGCTGGCCAGCGTCAGGAACCTAGCCTGGCGCGGGTCGCGCGGAGTCCGGGACACGGCGGCTAGTCGGTCGCCCGCGGCTTCGTGCCGGTGAGGCTCACGTTGTAGAACAGCTCGTCCGGGACGACGCGGGAGAGCACCTTCTCGTCCAGCGCGGACAGCGTCAGCCAGCCTTTGTAGGCGAACACCGCCCAGTTCCAGCCCAGCGCACCGGGCCGGACGGCGGCCTCGACGGTGCGCACCGGCCAGCCGAACCAGGACGCCGTGAGCTCCTCGGTCACCGTGCGGACGTCGATGGCCCCAGCCCGCACCGCCGTCCGGGCCAGGTCGTCCGGGTCGAAGGTGTGCAGGTCGACCACGGCCTCCAGCGCCGCGGCCGCCGAGGACTCCGACAGCTCCTGCGGCGAGCGCGCCCACCTCTCCCGCAAGGGCGGCAGCCGGCTGACCCGGGTGGCCGCCCACCAGGTCAGCCGGGACAGCCGGCGGGCGACGAAGTCGCCGCGCGCCGTGGGCTCCCCGGCGAACACGAACCGCCCGCCGGGGCGCAGCACCCGCAGCACCTCGCGCAGCGCCTGCTCGACGTCCGGGATGTGGTGCAGCACGGCGTGCCCCACGACCAGGTCGAAGCTCTCGTCGTCGTACGGGATCGACTCCGCGTCGGCGACCCGCCCCTCCACGTCGAAGCCGAGACCCGCGGCGTTGCGCCGGGCCACCTCGACCATGCCGGGGCTCAGGTCCGTGACATGGCCGTCGTCCATGACCCCGGCCTGCATGAGATTGAGCAGGAAGAAGCCGGTGCCGCTGCCGAGCTCGAGCGCCCGGCCGTAGGGCCAGCGGTCCTCGCCGGCGATGTGCGCGAAGCGGTCCCTGGCGTAGCTGATGCAGCGGTCGTCGTAGGAGATCGACCACTTCTCGTCGTAGGTGGACGCCTCCCAGTCGTGGTACAGGACGTTCGCCAGCTTGGGGTCGGCGAAAGCGGCCCGCACCTGCTCGACGCTCGGCTGGGCGGTCAGCCCGCTCACCGGCCCTCGAAGACGGCCTTGCCGGGGCCGTTGTCGACGAACGAGCGCATCCCGGTGGCCCGGTCTTGGGTGGCGAACAGCGCGGCGAACGCCTGGCGCTCGATCTCCAGCCCGGTCTCCAGGTCCACCTCGAGGCCGCGGTCGATGGCCTCCTTGGCGGCGCGCAGCGCGTACGCGGGGCCGCTGGCGTAGCGCTCGACCATGGCCCGGGCCGCCGGGTAGACGTCGTCCGGGGCCACCACCCGGTCCACCAGGCCGATCCGCAGCGCCTCGTCGGCGTCCATGAAGCGTCCGCTGAAGATCAGGTCCTTGGCCCGCGCGGGACCGACGAGACGGGACAGCCGCTGGGTGCCGCCGGCTCCCGGGATGATCCCGAGCAGGATCTCCGGCTGCCCGAGCTTGGCGTTGTCGCCGGCCACCCGGAAGTCGCAGGACAGCGCGACCTCGCAGCCGCCGCCGAGCGCGTACCCGGTGATCGCGGCGACCGTGGGCTTGGGGATCCGGGCCAGCGTGCTGCAGGCGGCCTGCAGCCGGCTGGAGGCGTCCACGACGTCGGTATAGGTCCAGTCGACCATCTCCTTGACGTCGGCCCCGGCCGCGAAGACCTTGGGCCCGCCGTAGACGATCACAGCCCGGACGTCGCGGCGGTCGGTGGCCTCGGCCGCGGCGTCGCGCAGCTCGGCCCAGACCTGCGCGGACAGCGCGTTCATGGGCGGGCGCTCCAGCCGGATCGTGCCGATTCCGCCCTCGACCTCGAGCCTGACCCACTCGCCCACGACGGCCTCCCTCACAGCTGCGGCACTCACGCCGACACGCGTGACCCTAACCCGTACCGAGGGTCGATCGGGGGCGGGGCGTCCGGCGTCCGGCAAGATGCCTGCCGTGGACGACGTGCTCGCAGCCTGGCCCGGCCGGTGGACTCCGCTGGGAGCGACCCCGGACGGCGAGGGCACGAACGTCGCGCTGTGGGCCGAGGGGGCCGAGGCCGTCGAGGTGTGCCTGTTCGACGCGGACGGCGCGGAGACCCGGCACCGGCTCGAGGAGCGCACCTACCACGTGTTCCACGGCTACCTGCCGGGCGTCGGCGCCGGCCAGCGGTACGGCTTCCGGGTGTACGGCCCGTGGGAGCCGTACCTGGGCCGGCGGTTCAACCCGAACAAGCTGCTCATCGACCCCTACGCGAAGGCGATCACCGGGGGGCTGAGCTACGAGCCGGGCGTCTTCGGGCACGTCCTGGGCCTGGACGACACCGTCATGGACGACTGCGACTCCTCGCCGTTCGTGCCGGTGTCGGTGACGGTGCAGGACTCCTTCGCCTGGGGAGACGACCGTCCGCCGCGCACGCCGTGGGCCGACACGGTGATCTACGAGGCCCACGTCCGTGGCATGACCATGCGTCACCCCGACGTTCCCGAGGCGCTGCGGGGCACGTACGCGGGGCTGGCCCACCCAGCCGTGGTCCAGCACCTGCTCGACCTCGGGGTCACGGCGGTCGAGCTGCTGCCCGTGCACCACTTCCTGGACGAGGAGCACCTGGTCCGCGAGGGACTGACGAACTACTGGGGCTACAACTCCATCGGGTACTTCGCCCCGCACGCCGGGTACTCCGCGTCCGGCAGCCACGGCCAGCAGGTCACCGAGTTCAAGACCATGGTGAAGGCCCTGCACGACGCCGGCCTCGAGGTGATCCTGGACGTCGTCTACAACCACACGGCCGAGGGGAACGAGATCGGCCCCACGTTGTCGTTCCGCGGGATCGACAACGCGGCCTACTACCGGCTGCGGGACGGACGCCGCTACGCCGACTACACCGGCACCGGGAACACCCTGAACCTGCGCCAGCCGCATGTGCTGCAGCTGGTGATGGACTCGCTGCGCTACTGGGTGCTGGAGATGCACGTCGACGGGTTCCGGTTCGACCTGGCCGCGGCGCTGGCCCGGTCGATGCATGACGTCGACATGCTCGGCGGGTTCATGACGACGATCCAGCAGGACCCGGTGCTGCGCGAGGTCAAGCTGATCGCCGAGCCGTGGGACGTCGGCGAGGGGGGCTACCAGGTCGGCGAGTTCCCGCCGCTGTGGTCGGAGTGGAACGACAAGTTCCGCAACGCGGTGCGGGACTTCTGGCGGGGCACTGGCGGTGGGATCCGCGAGCTCGGGTACCGGCTGTCCGGCTCCTCCGACCTGTACGGCGACGACGGGCGACGGCCCTACTCCTCGATCAACTTCGTGAGCGCCCACGACGGGCTCACCGTGCGCGACCTGGCCAGCTACGACCACAAGCACAACGGGGCCAACGGTGAGGGCAACCGGGACGGCACCGACGACAACCGCAGCTGGAACCACGGGGTCGAGGGCGAGACCGACGACGAGTCGGTGCTGGTGGCCAGGCGCCGGACCATGCGCAACCTGCTGGCCACGCTGCTGCTGTCCACCGGCGTCCCGATGCTGCTCGCGGGGGACGAGCTGGGCCGCACCCAGCGGGGGAACAACAACGCGTACTGCCAGGACAACGAGGTGTCCTGGCTGGACTGGGACCTGGCCGGGTGGCAGACCGACCTGGTGGCCTGGGCCCGGCGGCTGCTCGCGGTGCGGGCCGCCCACCCGGTGCTTCGGCACCGGCACTTCCTGGAGGGCCGGCTGCTCGACCCGGCCGGGCGCAAGGATCTCGCCTGGCTGGGGCCGGACGGCGGCGAGCTGGCCCACGCCGACTGGTGGGCACGCGACGCCGCCACGTTCGGCATGTACCTGGCCGGGGACGGCGTGCAGGGCCGCACTGCGCGCGGCGAGCCGATCACGGACAGCTCGATGCTGCTGCTGCTGCACGCCGGAAACGAGCCGGCCCGGTTCACCCTGCCCGGCCCGCCCTGGGCGAGCGGCTGGCGGCGGCTGCTCGACACCTTCGACGAGCGGCCGGTCGAGGCGTCCTGGGTGGACCTCCCCGGGGAGCAGGTCACCATGGCGCCGCGCTCGGTGGTGCTGCTGCGGGCCGAGCGCCCGAGCCAACCGGCCTGACGGCCCCGACCTGGTCAACTCCACCGTCAGCGGAGGTCGCCTTCGGTAAGGCCGGCGGACGTCGGGGGGGCCGCCACCAGGTTCATCTCGGCCGGGCTGGCCAGGTACTCGTTGCGCGGCAGCACCCGGACCGTGTAGCCGAAGGCGCCGGCCCGGTCCAGGGTCAGCTCGCCCTCGTAGCGCCAGCGGCCGCCCTCGTAGGCCTCGACCGGCTGCAGGTCGCTGAACTGCCGGCGGACCAGCTCGTCGTCGCTGCCCACCTGGCCGTGCACGGCCTGAACGTCGACGTCGTCCGGCTTCAGCTCACCGAGCGAGACGAACACCCTCAGCGCGAGCCGCTGGCCCACGTGCGGGCTGTCCGCGACCCCGACCGACTCGACGTGGTCGACCCGGACGCCGCCCCAGGCAGAGCGCACCCGGCCCTTCCAGCCAGCCAGCTCGACGGCGGC
>DATCDE010000050.1 GCA_036510875.1 Actinomycetes bacterium | reverse complement strand
AGGGACAAGGTGACGTAGACCCGCTCGCCGACCAGGTAATCCCTCCACTTCCCCACCTGCTTGTACTGCAACCACTGGTTCACGGCGAAGCAGTTGAACAGGACGAACAGAGAGAAGAAGATGCCGTAGACGAACCCGGGGGGGTGCCCGTCGGCTCCGGGCCCGACCAGATAGATCGTGATGGCGATCCACGCGACGATCCCAGCGACACAGCCGATCCAGAACGGCCCAAGCCGCGCGCCCGGTGGCTCATAGCGCTCCTGCATCCAGCCAAACCCGATCATCGATGCGTTCACACCCACCAAGGCCACCAGGGCTGCGATGTCGTTGATGCCGACCAGCATGGCGATCAGCACGATCATGATTGACGCGCTGAGGGAGTACTCCAGCCAGCGGTAGGGGTTGCGGCCCCTGAGGAGCTGGGCCTGGTAGGACCTCCAGCCGGGGCCGGCCACGCCGAAGTGCGCCAGAGCCGACAACGCGAAGAAGGCGGCGATCGCCCACGCGAAACTGAGGTTGAACAGAGTGACCGTTTGGCGGCCCACCGTGGGCCCGGGAGGACCCGTCATGTAGGTGGCCTGAACGGGCAGCGCGAAAGCGTTCGCCAACACCAGGATGGCCACCGCTTGGGCCAAGTGAAGACTTCCAGCCACGAGGTTGTAGGGACGGAGCCTGGCGAGCTGCGCAGAGCGGTCAACCATGTCGTCATCGTAGGAGTCGAGGCTGCGGCGGGCTCGAACTCCCGCACGTCCGCGCCAAGATCCGCATCTGACACCACAGCCGCACTGGGGTGCACCAAGGATCTTGAACAGTGGTTCTCCCACGCTGAGGATCGGTGACGTCGTCCGCCAGTGAGCCGACCTCAGGGCGTCGTCCAGTCGGCGATGAGGTCCTCCGCATCTTCCAGGCCGACCGACGCGTGTAACAGCGACTCGTGCGGGCGGGCGGAGGGCTCGACCGGTCGGTGGGTCGGCGACGCCGCCAGGCGCCCTCACCGGCGTGCGGTTGACGTCACCGCGCAGGCTAGTCAGAATGAATGAACATTCAGTCATGGTCAGCGAGGAGCCCATCTCATGTGTCCTGGACGACCGCCGACATCCCTGACCTGACCGGCCGGGTGGCCGTGGTCACCGGCGCCAACGGCGGTCTCGGCCTGGAGAGCGCTCGTGCACTGGCACCCACGGGAGCTCACGTGGTGATGGCCGTGCGAAACCAGGCGAAGGCGGCCGCGGCCGTCGAGGACATCAAGGCCACCGCCCCGAACGCTTGCCTAAAGCTGGTCCCGCTCGACCTGGGGTCCCTCGAGTCTGTCGAGCAGGCGGCGGCGACCATCGCCGGCCACCACCAGGCGATCGACATCCTGACGAACAACGCAGGGCTCATGGCCTGCCCGGAACGCCGAACCGCCGACGGGTTCGAGATGCAGCTGGGCGTCAACCACCTCGGCCACTGGATCCTGACCGCCCGGCTGCTGCCGAACCTGCTGCATGCCGACGCCGCCCGGGTGGTGAGTGTCACGAGTACGGCCCACCTCCTGGGGCGCCCCATCGAGGTCGACAACCCCCACCTGGAGGGCAAGTACGGCGAGTGGCGCGCCTACGCGCAGTCGAAGCTGGCCAACTTCCACTTCGGGCTGGGCCTGCAGCGACAGTTCGAGGCCGCCGGCGTGGCGGCGCAGAGCCTCGTCGCGCACCCCGGACTCTCCAACACCGAGCTGCAGGCTGTCATCGTCACCGAGTCCAACGGCAACCTTGTGCAGAGGTTCTGGCACCTCCTGGCCAACCGCGCGGGGATGAGCCCGGCCCAGGGCGCACTGTCGCAGCTGCGCGCCGCCACCGACCCGCACGCGAGGGGCGGCGAGTTCTTCGGGCCCGGCTTCGTCAACAACGGTCCTCCGGTGCGCAAACCCGTCCTTCGGCGCTGGGACATGGACAAGGCCATTCGCGATCTCTGGGAGATGTCCGAGCGCGAGACGGGGGTCTCGCTCGACGTGGTCGCCGCCCGCGACGCCGCCTGATGGCGTCGTCTCGCGCACGCCCCGACGAGGTCGACATCGAGCGCTCGTCCGACGTGGACCGCGCCGCGCTGGTAAGGGCCGCACTTCGGAGCCTGGTCGCGGCGAACGGCCTGCACGGCACGCCGATGAGTGCGGTGGCGGCCCGGGCCGGCGTCGCCACCGGGACGGCATACGTCCACTACTCCTCCAAGGATGAGCTGGTCATAGCCGCCTACCGCGAGGCCAAGCTCCAGCTAGTGGTCCGTCGTTGAATTGAGGCTCTTGTGACTGATCCGTGGGTACCTGACTGACCCGTGACGCGCCACACGCCGTTCCCCGCCTACGGTTCCTGCTGTCGAAGGCTGGAATCGGAGGGTGGGGGGAACGGCGTGCGTTCTGTCAGGGTATGGGCTCGGCT
>DATCDE010000049.1 GCA_036510875.1 Actinomycetes bacterium | reverse complement strand
GTGGCCGGCCCCGCCCGGCTCGGCGTACCCGACGGGGTACCCCACGGCCTCCCCGGTGACCGCGCCGCCGGCGGACAACACGGCGGCGGCGGCACTGCTGCTGGCCGTCATGGCTTGGGTGTGGCGCCCGGTCGTGCTGGGAGTCGCGGCCCTCGTGCTCGCGAGGAGCGCGCAGCGCTCGATCGACGCGGCGCGCGGTGCGCTGGGCGGCCAGGGGATGGTCACCGCCGCCCGGGTCGTCGCCTGGGCCAACATCGCCGTGTTCGGCCTGGCCGTGTTCGCCGGGCTGGCGTTCCTGACGGTGGCTGCCTTCCGCGCGCGCTGAGCCGCAGCGCGCCCTCGCTTTGACCTGCAGGTCGGGCCCCGGGTAGGCTTGGTCCTCGCGCCTGGGGAAGCCCGGGCCCCGCACGCGTGCCTGCGCTCTGTGCGGATGTATCCGGACCTTCCATGGTGGGCCAACGCTCGCTCCGGGGGGGACGGGCCGACACACCCGACCTCGTGGGTCGAGTGAGGACGCACCTGAGCACCACCTGAGGAACTGACCCAGACCTGCGAGACAGAAGAGCAACGGAGACGCGGTGCCCACGATCCAGCAACTAGTCCGCAAGGGCCGCCAGGACAAGATCGGGAAGACCAAGACGCCGGCCCTGAAGGGCAGCCCCCAGCGGCGCGGTGTCTGCACCCGCGTGTACACGACCACCCCGAAGAAGCCGAACTCGGCGCTGCGCAAGGTGGCACGCGTGCGCCTGACCAGCCAGATCGAGGTCACGGCCTACATCCCCGGGGTCGGCCACAACCTCCAGGAGCACTCGATCGTGCTCGTCCGCGGCGGTCGGGTGAAGGACCTCCCCGGCGTCCGTTACAAGATCATCCGTGGCGCGCTCGACACGCAGGGCGTGAAGAACCGCAAGCAGGCGCGTAGTCGCTACGGGGCGAAGAAGGAGAAGAGCTGATGCCGCGCAAGGGCCCAGCCCCCAAGCACCCCGTCGTCGTCGACCCGGTCTACAACAGCCCGCTGGTCACCGCGCTGGTCAACAAGATCCTTATGGGCGGCAAGAAGTCGACCGCCGAGCGGATCGTCTACGGCGCCCTCGAGGGCTGCCGTGAGAAGAGCGGGAACGACCCGGTCATCACCCTCAAGCGGGCGCTGGACAACGTGAAGCCGACGCTCGAGGTCAAGAGCCGCCGCGTGGGCGGTGCCACCTACCAGGTGCCCGTCGAGGTCAAGCCCGGACGCAGCACCACCCTGGCGCTGCGCTGGCTGGTCAGCTACTCCCGGCAGCGCCGTGAGAAGACCATGACCGAGCGGTTGATGAACGAGCTGCTCGACGCGAGCAACGGCCTGGGCGCCAGCGTGAAGAAGCGCGAGGACACCCACAAGATGGCCGAGTCGAACAAGGCGTTCGCGCACTACCGCTGGTAGTCCCCTCCCCTCCGTAACCGGCACCCGAGTACCTGAGAGAAGACGTCACCCGTGTCCATCGACACCGCCGCCAAGCTGGCCAAGGTCCGCAACATCGGGATCATGGCCCATATCGACGCGGGCAAGACCACCACGACCGAGCGGATCCTGTTCTACACCGGGATCAACTACAAGATCGGTGAGGTCCACGAGGGCGCCGCCACGATGGACTGGATGCCGCAGGAGCAGGAGCGCGGCATCACGATCACGTCGGCCGCGACGACCTGCTCGTGGGACGACCACACGATCAACATCATCGACACTCCCGGCCACGTCGACTTCACCGTCGAGGTGGAGCGCTCGCTGCGGGTGCTCGACGGCGCTGTGGCGGTCTTCGACGGTGTCGCGGGAGTGGAGCCGCAGTCCGAGACGGTCTGGCGGCAGGCCGACCGCTACAACGTGCCCCGGATCTGCTTCATCAACAAGCTGGACCGGGTGGGTGCCGAGTTCCACCGCTGCGTCGAAATGATCGTCACCCGGCTCAACGCCATCCCGCTCGTGCTGCAGGTGCCTATCGGTGCGGAGGCCGACTTCAAGGGGGTCATCGACCTCGTCGGGATGCGCGCCCTTCTGTGGCACACCGAGGGCAAGGGCGACGAGTACGACACCGAGGACATCCCGGCCACGCACCTGGACGTCGCCCGCGAGTGGCGGGACCGCATGCTCGAGACCATCGCCGAGTCCGACGACGAGATGATGGAGCTGTACCTCGAGGGAAAGGAGCCGTCCGAGGGCGACCTGATCGCAGCGATCCGGCGCGCGACCATCGCCGGCAAGCTCAACCCGGTCCTCGCCGGCTCCGCGTTCAAGAACAAGGGCGTGCAGCCCATGCTGGACGCGGTCGTGCGCTACCTGCCCTCGCCGCTGGACGTCGAGGCCGTCGAGGGCCACGCGGTCGGCGACGAGACCAAGATCGTGGCGCGCAGGCCGAGTGAGTCCGAGCCGTTCTCGGCCCTCGCCTTCAAGATCATGAGTGACCCGCACCTGGGCAAGCTCACCTACATCCGGGTCTACTCCGGGGTGCTCGCGGCCGGTACCCAGGTGCTCAACAGCACCAAGGGCAAGAAGGAGCGGATCGGCAAGATCTACCGGATGCACGCGAACAAGCGGGAGGAGATCGACCGCGTGGGCGCCGGCGACATCGTCGCCGTCATGGGCCTGAAGGACACGACCACCGGTGACACCCTGTGCGCGGACAACGCGCCGGTGATCCTGGAGTCGATGACCTTCCCGGCCCCCGTCATCCACGTGGCGATCGAGCCCAAGAGCAAGGCCGACCAGGAGAAGCTCGGCACGGCGATCCAGCGGTTGGCCGAGGAGGACCCCACCTTCCAGGTCCGCACCGACGAGGAGACCGGCCAGACGATCATCGCCGGCATGGGCGAGCTGCACCTCGACGTGCTGGTCGACCGGATGCGCCGCGAGTTCAAGGTCGAGGCGAACGTCGGCAAGCCGCAGGTCGCCTACCGCGAGACGATCACCAAGGCGGTCGAGAAGGTCGACTACACCCACAAGAAGCAGACGGGTGGGTCCGGCCAGTTCGCGAAGGTCCAGATCAGCGTCGAGCCCAGTGGGGGAGAGGTCGACGGTGGCTACGAGTTCGTGAACAAGGTCACTGGTGGTCGCATCCCGCGCGAGTACATCCCGTCGGTCGACGCGGGTTGCCAGGAGGCCATGGAGTACGGCGTCCTGGCGGGCTACCCGCTCGTCGACGTCAAGGTGACCCTGCTCGACGGCCAGTACCACGAGGTCGACTCCTCCGAGCTTGCCTTCAAGATCGCCGGTTCGATGGCGTTCAAGGAGGCCGCCCGCAAGGCCGGGCCGGTGCTCATGGAGCCGATGATGGCCGTCGAGGTGACCACGCCCGAGGATTTCATGGGCGACGTCATCGGCGACCTGAACAGCCGCCGGGGGCAGATCCAGGCCATGGACGAGCGCTCAGGTGCGCGCGTCATCCGGGCCCTGGTCCCGCTGTCGGAGATGTTTGGCTACGTGGGCGACCTGCGCAGCCGGACCCAGGGCCGGGCGAGCTACTCCATGCAGTTCGACTCCTACGCCCAGGTCCCCAAGAATGTGTCCGAGGAGATCATCGCCAAGGCACGCGGCGAGTAGAGCCTCAGCGAGACTGCTCCACCGATAGGGGTCCCCGCACCCGCACAGCACACGTCAACCACCCGTCGTACGGCAACAACCGGAAGTCCCGAGGAGGACCCCAGTGGCGAAGGCGAAGTTCGAGCGGACTAAGCCGCACGTCAACATCGGCACCATTGGTCACATCGACCATGGCAAGACGACGCTGACCGCAGCGATCACCAAGGTCTTGCACGACAAGATGCCGGACATCAACCCCTTCACGCCGTTCGACCAGATCGACAAGGCGCCGGAGGAGCGGCAGCGCGGTATCACCATCTCAATCGCGCACGTCGAGTATCAGACCGAGGCGCGCCACTACGCGCACGTCGACTGCCCTGGTCACGCCGACTACATCAAGAACATGATCACCGGTGCGGCGCAGATGGACGGCGCGATCCTGGTCGTGGCGGCCACCGACGGCCCGATGCCGCAGACCAAGGAGCACGTCCTGCTGGCCCGCCAGGTGGGCGTGCCCTCGATCGTCGTGGCGCTGAACAAGTGCGACATGGTCGACGACGAGGAGATCCTCGAGCTGGTTGAGCTCGAGGTCCGCGAGCTGCTCTCCGATTACGAGTTCCCCGGCGACGACATCCCGGTCGTCCGGGTTGCCGCCTTCCCGGCGCTGAACGGCGACGAGAAGTGGTCGGAGTCGATCATGGAGCTGATGGCGGCAGTCGACAGCTACATCCCGACTCCGGAGCGCGAGATCGACAAGCCGTTCCTGATGCCGATCGAGGACGTCTTCACGATCACCGGTCGTGGCACTGTCGTCACCGGTCGTATCGAGCGCGGCATCATCAAGATCAACGAGACCGTCGAGATCGTGGGCATCAAGGACGTCAAGCAGACCACCACGGTTACCGGCGTCGAGATGTTCCGCAAGCTGCTCGACGAGGGCCAGGCCGGTGAGAACGTCGGTCTGCTCCTGCGTGGCACCAAGCGCGAGGACGTCGAGCGCGGCCAGGTCGTCTGCAAGCCGGGCTCGATCACCCCGCACACCGAGTTCGAGGCGCAGGTCTACATCCTGTCCAAGGACGAGGGTGGCCGGCACACGCCGTTCTTCAACAACTACCGTCCGCAGTTCTACTTCCGCACCACGGACGTGACCGGCGTCGTCGACCTGCCCGAGGGCACCGAGATGGTCATGCCCGGCGACAACACCGAGATGAAGGTCACGCTGATCCAGCCGATCGCCATGGAGGAGGGCCTGCGCTTCGCCATCCGCGAGGGTGGGCGCACCGTGGGCGCCGGACGGGTGACCAAGATCCAGAAGTAGCACGACCGATTTCCCTTGTCGCCCTTCGGTGCGGCATACTAGGGAGGTTGTCTGGGCCGGGTGGCCGTGGCGCGTGCGCCTCGGCCATCCGGGTCCCACCGCCCGGTGAAGGCCGGGCACCAAGCCTGATGACTCTCGAGCTGCACCGCACGGGCCCGAGATCACGACACGCCCGACCTCGGGGGTCGGCGGTCGTCAGGGCCGCCCTCGGACACGTCATCACGACCAGCGAAGGACAGCGAAGCCACCATGGCGGGACAGAAGATCCGCATCAGGCTCAAGGCCTACGACCACGAGGTCATCGACAGCTCGGCGCGCAAGATCGTCGAGACGGTGACGCGTACCGGCGCGCAGGTCGCGGGACCGGTGCCGCTGCCCACGGAGAAGAACGTCTACTGCGTGATTCGTTCGCCGCACAAGTACAAGGACAGCCGCGAGCACTTTGAGATGCGCACCCACAAGCGCCTGATCGACATCCTCGACCCGACGCCGAAGACCGTCGACTCGCTCATGCGACTCGACCTTCCGGCGGGTGTTGACATCGAGATCAAGCTCTAGACGGAGATCGAGGACTGCAGCGCCATGGCTAAGCAGATGAAGGGCGTCCTGGGCGAGAAGCTCGGCATGACCCAGGTCTGGGACGAGCAGAACCGGCTCGTGCCCGTGACCGTGGTCAAGGCCGGGCCGTGCGTCGTCACCCAGGTCCGCAGCGCCGAGACCGACGGCTACGCCGCGGTGCAGATCGCCTACGGGGCGATCGACCCGCGCAAGGTGACCAAGCCGCTGGCTGGTCACTTCGCCAAGGCTGGGGTGACCCCGCGCCGGCACCTGGTGGAGCTACGAACAGATGACGCCCCCGAGTACACCCTGGGCCAGGAGATCACCGCCGAGGTGTTCGAGGCCGGGCAGCTCGTGGACGTCACCGGCACCACCAAGGGCAAGGGCTTCGCCGGCGTCATGAAGCGGCACGGCTTTTCCGGAGTGGGCGCGTCGCACGGTGCGCACCGCAACCACCGCAAGCCGGGCTCCATCGGCGCCTGCGCCACCCCGGGCCGGGTCATGCCGGGCCAGCGGATGGCGGGGCGGATGGGTCACGTCCAGCAGTCCACCCAGAACCTGACCGTGCACGCGGTCGACGCCGACAAGGGGCTGCTGCTCATCAAAGGCGCCATCCCCGGCCCGAAGGGCGGCCTCGTCCTCGTCCGGACCGCTGCGAAGGGCAAGTGAGCGCCATGACGACCGTCGACGTCCTGACCCCCGCCGGGGAGAAGGCGGGCAGCGTCGAGCTGCCGGCCGAGATCTTCGACGTGCAGGTCAACGTGCCGCTGATCCACCAGGTCGTGGTGGCCCAGCTGGCCGCGGCCCGCCAGGGCACCCACTCCGTGAAGACTCGCGGCGAGGTGTCTGGCGGTGGGCGCAAGCCGTACCGCCAGAAGGGCACCGGCCGGGCTCGGCAGGGTTCCACCCGGGCCCCGCAGTTCGCGGGCGGTGGCGTGGTCCACGGGCCGACGCCGCGCAGCTACGAGCAGCGGACCCCGAAGAAGATGAAGGCCGCCGCGCTGCGCGGGGCGCTGTCCGACCGGGCGCGCAACGGCCGGGTCCACGTGCTCACCGGTGTGGTGGACGGCGAGACCCCTTCGACGAAGGCGGCCTCGGCGGCGTTGGCCCAGCTCAGCGGCCGTCCGCACCTGCTGGTCGTGCTCGAGCGCGACGATGTCGCTGCCTGGAAGAGCCTGCGCAATGTCGACACCGTGCACCTGCTCGTCGCTGACCAGCTGAACACCTACGACGTGCTGGTCTCCGACGACGTGGTCTTCACGCGGGGCGCTCTCGAGGCGTTCCTGTCCGGACCGGCCAAGGGCAAGGGCGCCAAGGCTGTGGCCACCGAGTCCGAGGCCGTTACCACCACCGCGGACACCGACGGGAGCGTCAAGTGAAGATCGCCGACCCGCGCGACATCCTGCTCGCGCCCGTGATCTCGGAGAAGAGCTACGGCCTTCTCGACGAGAACAAGTACACCTTCCTGGTCCGCCCGGACTCCAACAAGACCCAGATCAAGATCGCGGTCGAGCAGGTGTTCGGGGTCAAGGTCATCGGGGTGAACACCAGCAACCGCGAGGGCAAGCGCCGCCGCACCAACGTGGGCTGGGGCCGGCGTGCCACCACCAAGCGCGCGGTGGTCAGCGTGGCTCCGGGCCAGCGCATCGACATCTTCGGCGGACCGGTCTCCTGACCGGGATCACCACAGCAGACGGCTAACGACGCAGGCGAGGACACGTAACCATGGGCATCCGCAAGTACAAGCCGACGACCCCGGGCCGACGCGGCTCGAGCGTCGCCGACTTCGTTGAGGTCACGCGCACGGAGCCGGAGAAGTCGCTGACGCGTCCGCTCACGTCGAAGGGTGGCCGCAACAACCACGGTCGGGTCACCACCCGGCACCAGGGCGGCGGCCACAAGCGCGCCTACCGGGTGATCGACTTCCGTCGGCACGACAAGGACGGCGTGCCGGCGAAGGTCGCGCACATCGAGTACGACCCCAACCGGACGGCTCGCATCGCGCTGCTGCACTACGCGGACGGCGAGAAGCGCTACATCATCGCGCCGAGCAAGCTCAAGCAGGGCGACCTGATCGAGAACGGTCCCTCGGCGGACATCAAGCCGGGCAACAACCTGCCGCTGCGCAACATCCCAGTCGGCACCATGGTCCACGCCATCGAGCTGCGGCCGGGCGGGGGCGCGAAGATCGCCCGGTCCGCCGGTACCGGGGTCCAGCTGGTGGCCAAGGACGGCCCGTATGCGCAGCTGCGGATGCCCTCGGGGGAGATCCGCAACGTGGACGTGCGCTGCCGCGCAACCGTGGGCGAGGTCGGCAACGCCGAGCAGTCGAACATCAACTGGGGCAAGGCCGGGCGCATGCGTTGGAAGGGCATCCGCCCGACCGTCCGCGGTGTGGCCATGAACCCGATCGACCACCCGCACGGTGGTGGCGAGGGCAAGACCTCCGGTGGTCGTCACCCGGTCACCCCCTGGGGCAAGCCGGAAGGCCGCACCCGGGACAAGA
>DATCDE010000048.1 GCA_036510875.1 Actinomycetes bacterium | reverse complement strand
TCGGCAGCCATCAGCAGCGCCTTCGCCCGCTGCACCTGACGATGCGGCGCGCCCTGCGCTCTCGCCAACGCCTCCAGCGCCACCCGCTGACCCTGCGTCATGTCCAGCGGAACAGCAGGGGCTCGGGTCATGCCCGAAGAGTACCCCCTAAACTGCTAGTCAAATGCGAGACACACCACTAGCGCCGTTGTGGCCGTCCGTAGTAGAGCCACATGAGTCCACCGAAGATGTTCGTGAAGACGAGGAGCATGATCCAGACAGGTCTCACGAAGGTGCGCATTTCGGACTCGTCGGTCCTGGTGAAGTCGAACAGGCAGTAGCCCCAGAAGGCGAGAGCGGCGAGGACGGCTCCAACCGCGATGCCGGTGCCGATGGCGTTGGCATTCGTGGTGGTCACGGCCACTCCTTCCTCCGAGCGGGGCCAGACCCATCGCTCCGGCGTTGCATCCAGCGGACTCCATCCTCGCCCAAGACTCCTGGGAATCCGCACCTCCTGCCCGTTCGACCGGCCCCAGGATCGGCACGTAGAGGCGGCTGGTTCGCGGCGCAGTGATGCATCCCGGAGCAGGTGGTTGTGTGGTCGATGTCGTTGCGAGGTGTCAGCGGGAGTCGGTGCGCGCCTGTGCCTCTTGTCGGGAAGCCGATCAACGTGTGCGTGTTCACGTGCTGCAGGGTCTCTCTCGTCATGAATCCTTCTTTGCCTGGACATGACGAAGCCCGGCACCGCTGTTGCGGGCCGGGCCGTCGCCGTGTGGATGCGGCGCGTCCGTGTGCGGATGGTTGTCCGGTCGGCGCGCCTGCTGGGGAGTCCGGTGAGGGGTGGTCAGGCGGGTTGTGGGTGGGTGCGTCGGGAGGTGCTGGTCAGCCGGGTAAGAACGCTAACCGCGACGGCCGTGACGATGGCGGCGGTCATCGCGACCAGGGCGAGCTGCCACAGCGCGACCGAGGCGGTGGAGGTGATCTTCTCGATGATCACGGGTGTCGGGTCGGAGACGCTGGTGTCGGGCGGGATCGGCGCGGGCATGGCGAACGCGGTGCCGGGCAGCGCCAGCAGACCGAGCACGGACGTGACGGCGAACACGAGGCGGCGGGTCAGTCGGGTCATGGGGTGCTCCCTGGGTGAGGCGGGATCGGGGTCGTGACCAGGCTGGGCTCCCCGGAGCGGTTGCGTCGATACGCAGTTCCGCGAACACGGGGCGACCCAGCCTCCGGGTACGCCGAACTACGTATGCTCCAGGTGGCTGATCCGGGCCTACCGTTTGGTGGTGACCAGCGAGGAGGCCGCCGTGAGTGCCTTGACCAGTGTCAGCGAGCAGGACCTGCGTCGGCTGCTGGACGTCGTCTGCCCGGAAGCGGTGGACGACGATGGCCCGGAGATCCCCGAGCAGGTGCTGCGCGGGCTGGCTGAGCTGATCCCTTCCGCCTGCGTGAGCTTCTTCGTCATGGACGCCCGCTCCCGGCAGGTGACCGCCGGGCAGGAGATCGTCCTGGCGGACCTGCCCGAGGACGACGAGGAGTCCGACGCACAGTTCTTCGACGCCTACTGGGACTGCGTGGCCTGCAGCTGGCCGGAGCTGTCCGGCGACCACGAGCGGGTCACCATGTGGACGGACTTCTACTCCGAGCGGGAGTACGCCCGGCTGGTGATGGGCGAGTACAGCCGCCGGATGGGGGTCTGGCACGAGCTGCTGGTCTGCCTGCCCCCGCAGGGCCGCCTGGAGCGCCGAATCCTGCTGGCGCGGGAGGGTAGCGACCGGCCGTACAGCGAACGCGACCGGTTGCTGCTCACCCTGCTGCGCCCCCACCTGGTCCAGATCCGGGAGCACGTCGAGGCTCGGCGGCGCACCGTGCCCGCCCTGACGCCGCGGCAGCTGCAGCTGCTGCGCCGCGTGGCGGATGGGCACACCAACCGGCAGATCGCCCGGGACTTCGGGCTGTCCGAGGGCACGGTCCGCAAGCACCTCGAGCACATCTACGCCCGGCTCAAGGTCGGCAGCCGCACCGAGGCCCTGGCCCGGATGCGCGACGTCCTCGCCAGCTGAACAGCGCGAGGATTCCGCCACGGGCGCCGGGCAGGCACCGAGGGACAACCCTCAAAGCCCACCCGTCCACGGGACTGTTCAGACCCAGGAGCAGCCATACGAACCGATCAATCAGCATGCGACGAGCTGCGACAGGTACAAGCTCGGGCCGGCGGTTCGCCGTGGTTGCGCTCGGGGCACCGCTAGCCGCTGCTCTGGTCTCCGCCAGCCCGGCTGCTGCACAAGCGGTCGTGTGGCGGCAGCTTGTCGGCGAGTTCTGCACGAACCCGTAGGCCCTGCCCAAAGCTGGCGCATGCATATCGCTCACGTACGCCGGGCAGACGGCCCTGGGTTACCCCGGATCGCCGAATCGGGTCCTCGACCTGAGGCCGGGAACGTACTCGCTGAGCGTGAAAGACGACAGCACGGCCCACAACTACTCGCTCGAGGGTTCCGACGGCCTCGACCAAGACATCAGCGGCATCGCAGAAACGCCGGGCTGGGTGACCGTCAAGATCCACCTCACGCACGGCTCGTACACGCTGTTCTGCGACGCCGACGATCACCGGGCTGACGGGATGTACGTCGACATCGAGGTCGGCGGCGCTAGACCGGTCGGGTAGCCGCCACCCCCGCCCTGCAGAGGTTCACCTCGGGGCTCTCCAGACGGCCTTGGCAGCCGAGATTGTGCAGGTCAGTTGAGTGGCGATCCCGGTGGTCCGGGTGGCCGGACGACACCGAGCTGGATCATGGTGGGCAGGTCGTCGCGAGTGGCCCAGTGCTCGGCTAGCCGATCGTCTGCGATGCGGAACCAGTGGCTTTGGTGTGCCGTGAACCGTCGTCCAGTGGGTGGGACCACTCCGTTGAGAGGGCCCAGGTTGGTGCCTTGCGAGTGAACCCGGACGGCGACGAGGTCACCCTCCTCGACCATCGACTCGATCGTCATGACCACGTCGGGAAATTGCTCCCGCAGCCACTCGGATGTGTTCCGCAGGTGGCTGGGCCCATCGACCGCGCCGGGTGCGTCCCGACCGAAGGGCGCCACCGCGTGCTCGACGTAGGTCGCGGCCGCGATCTCCTCACAGCAGGACAGATCCCCCTGGGTGAGCAACTCCTCGAAGAACCTGCGGACCAACTCTTTGTTCGTCGTCACCACCAGACCCCCTTGTCGAGGGCGCCGCCCAGCGGGCCCACCGAGTGCAGCCTGGCAGCACCTCCAACCCTGAGCAAGGAAGGCAGCGCAAGACTCGATGCGCTCTGCATCGGCACCGCGGCGCGTTTCGGCGGAATTCAGACGCCAATCCCGTTGACCGATGTTGACGATGAAACGAGTCATGCTTGCTCGGGGACATCCTCGGTGCACAGGCAGAAGGGGTGACCGGCCGGGTCGGCGTATACCCGGAAGTGGTCGCCTGGCTGGTAGTCGTACTTGGTCGCACCGGCTGCCAGGACCCGCGCCTCGGCGGCATCTGCGTCCTCGACGTCGAAGTCCAGGTGCATCTGCATCGACGAGGTCGGGTCTGGCCACGTCGGCGGCCTGTAGTCCGGTGCGGTCTGGAAGTCGATCCGTCCGCCGGGTCCGGTCACGGTGGCCCAGGCCTCGTCGAGGTAGGTGACCTTCCCACCAGTGATCTCGGCGTAGAACGCGGCCAGGGTCCCGGCGTCCGGGCAGTCGAGCGCGGCGCAGACGAGTCTGATCGAGTCCGACATTCGCTCCTCCTCGAAGGGCCATCCTCAGCGTGACCGGCGACGACGGAGAGCGAGTGAGGCTTCCCGTGATCGGTTCGGGGAGCTTACTCAGTAGGCGGTCGGGTCGGCGGGTTGCGATTCGCGGAGTGGATGGATTCGCGTTCTGCTTCACTCAGCCCTGCGACGGCGAGGATCCGCTGGAGGATGTCGTTCTTGCCCTGCACGTACTGGTCCACGTCGACGGCGGTCATGGCGACCTGCTTCTTGACCTCCCTATACTCGCGCCGGAGAGCCCCGTCCTTGCGAAGGAGTTCCCGCACGGCAGGGTGGTTTCGGTGCGAAAGTGAACCATTGACGACGACGTAGGTGTGGGTGTCGGCGAGCCGTTCGGGTTGGTAGAAGGCCCAGCGCTGCGGAATGCCACGTTAACCGCGAGGCACGAACCCCAGCCCAACGAGGACTGCGGACGCGGCCACGACATCTTCAGCTGCGATCACGATGTCGCTGTCAATCACCGGCTTGGCTGCGAGGCCCTCAACCGATGTGCTGCCGACATGCTCGATCGCGACAACAGGGACTCGGGCGGCAGCGAAGGCGGCGGCGTACTCGGTGCGAAGAGCCTCGAAGCGGTCGACCCAGCGGGGATCGTGGTCGACGACGGTGATCACGTCGAGCAACCTACGTGAGGCATCTGCGGTAGGACAGATTGGGCGACCAGGCGGTGAGCGCGATCGCCGGATCGTCCCCTGCAGAGTGGCGCACTGCATCGGCACTTCGCACGCACGCTCATCGGCACGCTCTCCGACCTCAAGTCACCTGTTCGGGCCCTGCGTGGCCGTGTCAACTCGATTTGGCCCCACTGTGACGGTTTGAAGTGGCCCCACCTTGTTGTCGTTGGGTGCGGGCGTGGGCGAGTCGGTAGCTGCTGGTGCCGGTCTCGATGATGTTCCCGCCGAAGGTGAGTCGGTCGACGATGGCGGCGCACAGACGGGGGTCGGTGAAGGTCTTGGTCCAGCCGCTGAAGCTGTCGTTGCTGGCGATCGCGACGGCGGTCTTCTCCTCGCGTTCGGTGAGGACCTGGAACAGCAGCTCTGCGCCGCGCTTGTCCAGTTCCATGTAGCCGAGTTCGTCGAGGCAAAGGAGCTCGACCCGGCCGTAGCGTGCGATGGTCCGGGACAGCTGGCGTTCGTCGGCGGCTTCGACGAGTTCGTTGACGAGCTTGGCGGCCAGGACGTAACGCACTTTGTGGCCGGCCTGGGCGGCAGCGGTCCCGAGCCCGATGAGCAGGTGGCTTTTGCCGGTGCCGCTGTCGCCGATCAAGCACAGCGACTGGCCCTTGCTGACCCAGCCGCAGCCCGCCAGGGTGTTGATGGTCGCGGGGTTGATGGCGGTGTTCGCGGCGAAGTCGAAGTCCGCGAGGGTCTTGGGGCGCGGGAAGCCCGCTTCGTGGACCCGGCGGGCGGCGCGGCGTTCCTGCCGGTCGTCGCACTCAGCCAGCAGCAGCTCGGATAGGAAGGCCCGGTAGGATAGTTGCTCCCGGCCGGCGGCGTCGGCGATCTCGCCGTAGCGGTCTC
>DATCDE010000047.1 GCA_036510875.1 Actinomycetes bacterium | reverse complement strand
AGTAGATGCTTTCGGAGTGCACCCCCGACGCGGTGGACATGTCGTGGACGTAGGAGTCGGCCAGGGTGCTGTCGCCGTCCATCCGGGGGCCCTGCATGACGTGGTGGATGTTGGTCCGCAGCACCTGGTGGTCGGTGGCGGTGCCACCGGACCCGCCCATCCACACCCCGATGGCCGAGTTGTTGAAGGTGGTGCCGTTGGCCCCGCCGCCGATCTCACCGTCGGTGAACACGGTGTTCGTGCCCTCCAGGGACACGCAAAACGACGACACCCCGCTGCAGCGGACCCGGGTGTTCTTCACCGTGACGTTCGCCGCGGTGACCGTCAACGACCCGGAGATGTCCAGCCCGCTGACCACCGCACCCGCCGTCGAGACGGTGTAGTCACCACTGACCGCCGTCAACGCCGTCCCCGCCGGAACCCCCGTACTCGACCCGCTCGGGAACGAGCTCGGCACGGCGGCCACCGAAGCCGGCTGAACCGGGGGCGTCGTGGTGGTCGGCGCGGTCGTGCCGGCCGGTGCCGGGGTGGCCGCAGCCGTGGTCGTGGTGCCTGTCGTGGTGGTGGTCGTGCTCGTGGTGGTCGAGGTGCTCCCCGTCCTCGTCCTGGTGGTCGGCGTGCTCGGGGTCGTGGTGACCGCCGCGGCGGTCGTCGTGGTCGCGGAGGGGAGGATCTCCACAGCGACCAGGTTGTAGCGGTCGGCGGTGGGTGCCGTCTGAGCCAGCGTCACCACGGACGGCGAGGCGACCGGTGCGATGCGTGCCTGCACGAAGTAGGTGTCGCCGACGGGAGCCAGGAACTGTGAGAGCAGGCTCTGCCCGGCCACCGGGACGTGGGCCACCGCGGTGTCCCAGTCGTTGCCCACGCCAGCGACCAGCGAGTTCGCCGCGGTGGTCGTCACGGCAACGGTCGGCGCACCGCTGGGGGCGCTGGCGGTGGACCGCGCGCCGATCCCTGCGGCCCCGGCGTAGCCGACCACCGTGATCGAGCCGTCCCACGCGCCGAAGGAGCGCTGCGCGCTGACCGTGCACCCGCCCAGCGGGCTGGCGGCCGACGCGGCCCACACCTCGACCGGTCCGGCCTGGGCGTTGGCAGCGGCGACCCGCTTCCAGGACAGCCCGCACCCGCTGACCGAGCTGAATGTGGCCCCCGGTCCGGCTGAGTCACTGGCCAGGTAGGCCACCATGAGCTGCGGCCCGGACGTGCTCACCGGGCCGGACGATAACGTGCTGGACGGGCTGGACTGGTCGGCCTTGACCACGGTGGCCACCGTGGGGGCGCTGGGGCTCGCTGCGGACGAGACGCCGATGACTGCGGCGAGACCGGCCGCGGCGACCAGGGACAGGGCCACGGCCACGCCGCCGACCCGCTTCGTGTGCAAGATGCCAGGGGACGGTCGTCCCAGGGTGCGATGACGCACGGGTGCTCCAAACCTCGAGGGGGATGCCGGTGAGTGGTCCGACAGGTCGGGTGCCCTGACTGCTTCGGCTGGTTGGCTCGTGCAGCCGATAGGCCGTCCGAGCGAAGGGCAGCCGAGGGACACCGACGTCGGAGTCGGTCCGGTGGGGTCTTGAGAACGAGCCAGGCGAGCGGCCGAGCCGATGAGCCCGGGCCACTGGCCCGCCCACGATGATCGAATCTGCAGCGGGCGCTACGGGTATCTGGACACGCTGGGGAGATCCCTCCTGCACGCCTGCGGGGTTAGCTGTCGGGTTCGGGCGGGAAGGCTGCCCGGCCGCGGTGCGGCTTCACCCCGAGGACGCTGGTCACGTCCGAGGATCTGTTGGATCCCCCGCCTCTGCCCCCATGCACGTCGGATACTTGACCACTGGACCGGGGGGCAGAGCTCGGCGGGTCGGCCCAGTGGTGAACGTCTTGGTCGACGTTCGCGCCGACAGTACCCCGGCCGGCCGGGGTCGAAACCCCGGGAGTGCGAATCATCACGACGGCACGCGCTGGCGCGGCCCAGTCCGTCGACTGTCCCGTGACGAGAGTGGCAGCGATAGGCGAGAGGGGACTCTGTGGCTGGAGCGTTCGCTGACCGGGTGGCGCGGAGTCGCGATTTCGTCGAGACGCGCGACCACGCGTCGGCCTTGGGCTCAGCGCGGCAGGCGCCGTCCGACCGCAAGCCCGTGGCGGAGGTGAGCGACGCAGCCGCCGTCCGGGTTGCGTCGGATCGCCACGGCCGGGCCGGCCGGTTGCCGTCGTCTAGGCGCCCCGTGGGGCCAGCGCGCCACGACCTGGCCCGGTCCAGACGCGCCGGGTGGAGCCTGCGCGGGTGTGCCGCAGCCACCACAGGCCGACCAGCGGCAGTATCAGGGGCCCGAACCCGTGGCCGCTGCCGAAGCCGGTGCACACGGTGGCGTCGGGGAACAGCTCGCTGAGCAGGTCGGCCGGCAGCGGGATCGCCAGCGTACCCAGCAGGCACACGGCGAACTCGGCGCGGGCGAACGAGCGGTGGCTGTCGACCATGGCGCCCAGACGGCGGGATCTGGGTGGCCGGGGCGCTGCGTAACGCCGTCGTCCGCTCCGTCGTGGACGGCGAGGCGCTCGGCCGGTCGAGGTGGCCCAGGTCTGGCCCGCCGGCCGTGATCGCCGTTGGCGGTCCGGAGGCGCCCGTCGCCGGCGTGATCTGTCCACTCACGGTGATCAAGGCGCCTGAGGCGTTCGTCACAGTCCGCTGCGCGGTCGTTGACAGGGGCCGATCGGGCGGCCTGGAGGGCTCAAGCAGTCACCGGCCTCGGCCGACGTCTCGTTGTGAATCGTCCACCCAACAGAGGACCCGTCATGTCAACGAAGTCTCAGCGCCGGCGCCGTGCGGTACGGGCAATCGCTCCTGCCGCTGGTCTGCTTGCTGCCGGCCTACTCGTGTGGCAGGGGTCGGTGGCGGCGTTCTCGGCAAGCACGGACAACGGCAGCGAGCAGTGGAACACCGGCTCCCTGACCCTGGTCAACGACGGCGGCACCGGCACCTACGCGGCCAGCACGACACCGATCTTCATTGAGAGCGCCCTGAAGATCCCCTCGGCGAGCGTCTCCCGGTGCCTGACCGTCAAGGCCGGCGGCACCACCGGTGGCACGCTGAACTTCTACCGCGGCGCCGTCACCGGCACGAACAGCGGCACCCTCGCGCCGCTGATCGCGCTGACCATCAAGGCGATGCCCGTCACGACAACCGTGCCGACGGTGACGACGAACTGCACCAACTGGACGGGCACCGGCGCCACCACGGTCGCGACCACGAACCTCAGCGCCCTGCCCACGACCTACGCGACTGGTCTGGGCGGCATCACGGTTCCGGCCGGTACCCAGTACGTCGTCTACCAGTTCACCTACCAG
>DATCDE010000046.1 GCA_036510875.1 Actinomycetes bacterium | reverse complement strand
GTCAGGGTGACGGTGGGCGCCGTGAGGTCCGGGCCGGCCACCCCGGTCAAAGTGAACAGGGTGTCCGCGGGGATGGTCGCGGAGAACGTGCCGGCAGTGACGGGGATGTCGCCGGCGGACCCCATGTTCGCGGTGGCGTTGGTGCGGTAGGCGGCCAGGGCCGTCAGCCCGTCGACGCCGGCGATGGTGCCGGTGAAGGTTGCGGCGTCAGAAGAGGTGTTGAGGCCGACCAGGGTGACCCGTCCGCTGGCCGGGTCGTGGAAGGCGAGCAGGGACAGCGCGCTGCTGCCGCTGGACACCCCGATGCGCACCGAACCGGGCGGGATGAACCGCATGAACTGTTCCATAGCGTAGAAACTCTTGCGCGGGGTGTACGTGCCCGAGGACTGGTCGTAGGCCAGCAGCCCCCAGTAACTCCAGCTGGCGTGGTGCTCGTAGTAGCTGTCATACCCCTCCCACACCTCGGCGCCGGCCGCGCCCTGACCGAGGTTGTTCATCATGTACTGCGCCGTGGTCCGGGCGAAAGACCAGTCGCCCGGGTTCGGCGCGCCGGTGTCGCAGCCGCTGCACCACGCGGAGAACTCGGTCATCCAAAACGGCAGACTCGGGTCGGCCGAACCCTGGATGACACTGGCAGCGCCCCCAGTGGACCCGCTGTAGTTGTGCAGACCCAGCGCCACGACCTTGCCCATCAGGTAGCTATCACCCTGCAGCGCCGAGAAGTACGCACCCACCCCGCTACCGCTGTCGGCCGTGTCCGGGAGGATGAACTTGATGTCGCCCAGACCCAAGCCGTCCAGCCGGGCGGCCAGCTGGTGGGTCACCCGGACCACCTGGTCGGCGGATACCTGCGCCCCCTCGATGCCGTTCCAGTCGGGTTCGTTGAACGGTTCGAACAAGGTGAAGTCAAGGTGCTTGACCAGCCGGCCGTAGTAGACCAGCGAAGCCATCATCTCCACCCACTCGGCTTCCTGGCTCGGCGCCAGCGACGAGCCACCCATCCAGGCGGGCAGGGCACCCATCACACTCAGCGACACAGTCACGTGCTTGGCGTTCAGATAGGCGATGGTGTTCCACAGATCGGTGAACTTGCTCGTCTGATAGACCTGGTCGTAGTAGGCCCAGTTGAAATGGTTCGGATCCGCATCATCGTTCGTCGACTCCCAATCAGCCTTCTCGATGATCACCCGAAACACCCGGGCACCGAGCTGATCCGTCAACTGGTCCAGCGCCGGCTTCAGCCGCCCCCCATCCCAGCTGTGCACATTGACGTTGACCCCCAACCCCTGCACGGTCTGGAACCGCTGGGTGGCATCCACCGTCACCACGCTCACCGCCTGCGCCGGGAGCAACACCAACCCCACCGCAGCCACCACCACCAACGACATCGTGACCACTGACAGGCGAACCGCACGCATCCTGGGACCGCTCATCGGCTGCCAACTGTCACTCGAGGGAGGGCTCAACAGGACAGGTTCACAATCACGCTACTCTCGGGCGCACCGGCTGTGCAGACCGTTCGACATAGAACTGCTCGGCCCGGATTCGGGTCGAACACCGTGCCGCCCGCCGGGAAGCCGCGCCGGTCCCGAACGAGGCGAGGCCCCGCCGCCCGTGCGGGAGGGAAGCGGGGCCTCGCGGGATGTGGCGATTCGTGCGGTCCGAGGACGCACGAAGGCTCCGACACCAAGGGGAGGCACAAGCTGTCGCGCTGAGCGGAAGCCGGTCTGCGCCTAACGGTGGCGGAGCCCGGACCGACCACCGAGCGTCCCCCAGGTGCAACGTCGCCAGGTGGTTGCCGGGCTCCGATCCGGGAGCCTGGGACCGGGCGTGCCAGGGGCAGTATCAGGCGAACGACGGAGCCGTGAACAGTCGACGTCCAGCACGTGTCGCCTCACGCAGCAGCGAACCCAACCACGCGGGCGAGGCCCCCTTCAACGCCCACGGGGGTAAGTGGAAAGGGGCCTCGCAGCGGAGAAGGCTACTTGGGCCGTCCCCTGCACGGGGGACACGGATTGGAGTGGGCCGTCAGCGGGCTTCAGGGCACCCGGCTCAGCCGATCCGCGAGAGCGGCCGGGACGGTCAGCGGGCGGCCTTGAAGCCACCGGTCAGTGGCCGGAGAGGATCTCGGTGATCTTCTGGGTGTCGCGCAGCAGGGATCCGCCCAGCAGCAGTGGGTGGGTGTCCTCGAGGCCGCGGACGTGGGTCGTGGCTTCCCGGCGGGTGCGCGAGACGACACGGATGGGGCCGGTGTGGTCGGCGAGCGGTTCGGATGGGTGCTGCCGTGCAGTGCCGGACTGTTCAGTAACGGCTCCGGCGGTGGCCAGGAACACGTCGGACAGCGAGGTGGCCAAGGCCGCGGGCATCGGGTGGTACTCGGCAGCGACGACGAGGTCGCGGCACATGCTGACCACGGTGATCGCGGTTCCCTCGGTGATCCGGACCTGGCTGAGCACCGCGTGGGCCTCCCCGTGCCCGATCATCGGAGACCACCGTGCCCCGGCGACGGCGTCTTGGGCTGCGTGCCGGATCTGCACGGTGCTCACCAGGATGTCCTCGGCTTCGACGAGCCAGTTCAAGGCGAGCGTCCTGGGAATGTTGCCCTGAAGGGCGACCAGGGTCTGACCGATGCTCGTGAGCAGCACTGAGATCCGCTCGCCCTCGGTCACGACGTCGGCCAGCGCACGACCATGGGGCGTACCCGGTCGGGTGAAGTACGACACCACCAACCCGATCAGCGAGCCGACGAGCACGCCGAATAGTCGGGTCTCGATGGCTTCGGTGTTGAAGTGCGGACCGACGACGAGGATGACGGTGACGCCGACCGCCACCGCGCCCTCCTCACCCAGCCGCAGCAGGTGCGCGGTCAGGAAGGCGGCCAAGATCGTGACGAACAGGGCCACCCCGGAGAACCCGATGACCTCCAAGGCAGCGAACGCGAACACCGCCCCCAAGACCACCCCGAGCGTTTGCCGTAGAGCCTCTTGGACAGAGGCGTGGAACGTCGGCCGGACGGTGATCAGGGCCGTGATCCCCGCCACGACCGGAGAGATGCGTGGACTCAGCGAACCCAGCCCATAGGCGATCGCAGCCGCAGAAGCCGACAGCACCGCCAGACGGGCATACGGACGGCGGGCGGCGTCAACCAGGCGGCCGGTCAGGGTTCTCATCACTATGAGGACGCCGACAGACGGCGGATTCATCCTGGATCACGCCCCGAACCCCGGTGTGTTCCGTCACACCCAGGCGAGGAAGCTGCCTCCGTCAATCGACGACAGGCACGTCGAGAGCCCGGTCACGTGCAACCGTCAGAACACCCGACCCCGGCGGCAAAGGCTGATCACGGACGATAGCCGAAATGACCATCACCCCTGCGGGGCCGCACCTCGGCCTGGGTCACCCAGTGCTCGTGCTGCATCCCGACATCCCGGTGGTAGCGCACCAGCGCCCGCCACGGCTGACCGGCCGCTCCGGGTCGTTGCGAGGCCAGTAGCCAGCCGCTGAACTCGCCGTCGACCTGGGTGACGACCACGGGACGCGGGTCTGCGAGCGTGGGACGAGGCTGGGAACGGGCCAGGAAGACCGCAGCCGCCCAAGCCACGGGGGCCAGATCGTGCGGGGGGCTAGTGGTGGAGGTCCGGCATCCCGATGCAGGAGTGGGCGGCGTCGGGTCCGCCGCCGTTCGCCGCGACGTAGGCCCCGTGGTTCTTGTAGTCGGTAATCGCTGTGAAGACTGGGGCTCCGGCGCTGACGGTCCCGCTCTCAGGCGATCCGTTGAGGTTGTCGGTCCACGTGCCGGTGAACGAGTCGTCGGTGGGGTTGAGCGTCGCGACGACCGTCACCCGAGTTCCGCATTTAGTGGACACGGGGGTGGCTGATTCCCGTTGCGGGGCATGGTGATCGGCGCGTCCGGGCTGACGGGGTCGTGTGTCCACGCCCGGCAGGTGCCTTCCGGGGGGCGTTTTGCCTGGTCAGCGGGGGTGCAAGGCGGTGATCCGGGGCGGGATGGCGACCTTGGAGGCAGTGAGAATGGCCCGTTGTGTGTCGGTGGGTTCGGTGGCCTGGACGACGGTCCCGGCGGGGCCGGTGAGGGTGACGGCGGCGAGGCGGTTCATCTCGTGGGCGATGCGGTCCCAGGTCTGGCCGGTGGTGTTCTCCGCGACCCGGATCAGCAGCAGGGCAAGCCAGCAGATGAGCACGTGCGCCCGGATCCGGGGCTCGAGGTGGTGGAACACCGGGCGCAGCATCAGGGTCGACTTCATGTCCCGGAACCCGCGTTCGGCTTCGAGGAGGTTCTTGTAGCCCAGGGCAACCTCGGTGGGTGACAGGTGCGGGTCGGAGGTGGACAGCAGGTACTTGCCGTCCAGCCGACCCTGGCGCGGTCGATGGCCAGCCGGCCGGTGGGGGTCTGGCGCAGCCACCGCCCGAGGGTGACGTGGTCCCGCAGCGCGCACTCGGCGCGGGTGTGCCCGGCCAGCTCGGCGTCGGCGCGGGCGCGGGCCTTCGCGCTGGTCGCGGTCTTCTTCGCGGCGGTGGCCTTCGCCCGGGCCGCGGCGATCCGCCCCAGCTCCTCGCCCAGGCGGGCCAGCGCCTCGTCGCGGGTGGCCTTGTCCTTGGCGGCCTCGGCGGTGTTCAAGCAGATGACCCAGCGGATCCCGGGCGTGGAGGCGATCTTGGCTTCCTTGACGTGCAGGTGGTCGTTGACCACGGTGAACCGGCCTTGGCGGGACAGCGCCTGCGCGGCGTCGCCGGCCCGCTCACGCATCCATTCCCCGGCGATCCAGCCCCCGCCGCCGCGGCGCAGGTAGTCCAGGTTCGCATCCGAGGAGAACCCGCGGTCCACCACGGTGACCACCCGGCCCAGCTTCGCCTCCCGCATCCCGTCCCGGACCTCGGGCAGCACCGCGGTGTCGGCGGTGTTCCCCGGCCAGCACCACACCCGCACCTGGATGCCCTCCTTGGTCACCGCCAGCCCGATGACCACCTGCGGCAGGTCCGGGCGGTGGTCCTTGGAGTGCCCGTAGCGGCGGAACCCGCCGCCGGGTTCCCCCAGCGGTCCCGGGTCCAGCGAGAACAGACTCGTCGGGACACCGAGGGTGAACGGCAGCGTCCCATCGATGGGGTCGCACACCCACACTCGGTTGGAGGATCCAACTGGGCTGCTGCCCTCTTCCCCAATGACGGCGTCATCGGGGAAGTGAGTCTTGACCTGTCCCATTACGTGTTCATTGATCGCTTCGTCGGCGGCTGTAACGGGCGTCCCGTCCCCTTTGCTACGGGACGTGACGCCCAGACGGAAGTATCGGCGCATGATCTCGCCAGCCTGATGGGCCAGCGATCTAGCGAAGTCGGGTTCTGAGGTCATGGCCCATCATCCCTGGAGCCCCGGCGAGGTCGCGTCCCAGATCCGGTGTAAATGCTCGGGTCGTGGGCTCGTCTTGAGGTGATGTTAGGCGACGGCTCCGACAGTGCTGGCGGGTTCGTCGTGGTCTTCGTTGCTGGTGTTCCGGGGTCGCAGTTGTGTGGGTGGTTC
>DATCDE010000045.1 GCA_036510875.1 Actinomycetes bacterium | reverse complement strand
TGGAGCAGTTCCGCCGCCTCAGAGATCAGCTGGTCGGTGGCCTCATCGGTGCGCAACTCGAGGCGGCGCGTCTTGGTCGTCGTCATGGTGGTACCTCCACACGCCACTGTACGGGATTTGTACGGCAATTACGAGAGGGTGCGGCGATCGACGGAACTCCACGCGCACGGCTGCGCCCGCAGCCGTACTCCAAAAAAGTGCGGCAACGCCCCCACCATCAGCCGCGCCTCATGCCCGCCAGGTGTGCCGCGTACGTGCTCAGCGACAGCGAACGCCGGCCGGGCCGCGAGTTTGCAAGCGGGAGGTTCGGGGTTCGATTCCCCGTGTCTCCACCCAGGTCAGAGGCCCTTTCCGCTCGTTGGAAGGGGCCTTCTGCATGCCTCTGGTGCGTCTTCAACCCGTCCGACGGCATTGGCGTGTGGGTCTTCGACTTAGTCCGAAGTTACGTCTCGTCTGACGCTCGATCCTGGTTCTGACCTGCATAGATGCGCACAAAAACGCTTCGGCGTGTCGTCACTAAATTGCTTGGGTCTGCGGACAGGATGAGATAGAATCCCGATATGCCGAAACGAGGTGGTGCCATACACGTGTCAACCCACCGTCGCCACTATGTTGGCAAGGACGGGGTGGCCCGGGACTACGAGACCCACCTGCTGCGTCGTTCTTACCGCGAGGACGGGAAGGTCAAGAACGAGACCGTGGCGAACCTGTCGCACCTGCCAGGGGACCTGATCGAGATGATCCGCGCCTCCCTGTCCGGGCAGGCGTTCGTGCCGGCCTCGGCGGCGGCGACCGTGGTCCGCGCGCTGCCGCACGGGCACGTCGCAGCGGTCCACGCCCAAGCCAAGGCCCTCGGCCTGCCCACCCTGCTGGGCCCGGCGGGGCGGGACCGCGACATTGCGTTGGCGCTGATCATCGCCCGGGTCTGCCGCCCCGGCTCGAAGCTGGCCACGACACGCTGGTGGGCCGACACGACCCTGGCCACCGACCTTGGGGTGGCCGACGCCACCACCGACGAGGTGTACGCCGCGATGGACTGGCTCGCCGGCCGCCAGGAAGCCGTCGAGAGGAAGCTGGCCGCCCGCCACCTGGACACCGCCGATAACCCGAACCGGTTGGCGTTATTCGACCTGTCCTCCTCCTGGGTCACCGGCAAACACTGCCCGCTGGCGGCCCGCGGCTACTCCCGCGACGGAAAGAAGGGACTGCCCCAGATCGAGTACGGACTGCTGACCGACCCGGCCGGTCGCCCGGTCGCGGTCCGGGTCGTCGCAGGAAACACCGCCGACCCGACCGCGTTCACCGGCATCGTCGAAACGGTCCGGGACACGTTCGGGCTCAAGAACATGGTGATGGTCGGGGACCGGGGCATGATCACCAGCGCCCGCATCGACGCGCTGCGCGAACTCGGCGGCCTCGGCTGGGTCACCGCGCTCCGCGCCCCCGCGATCGCGGCGCTGGCCGCCGACGACGGGCCCCTTCAGATGAGCCTTTTCGACCAATCCAACCTCGCCGAGATCACCCACCCCGACTACCCCGGGGAGCGCCTCGTCGCCTGCCGCAACCCCGCCCTGGCCGCTCACCGCGCCCACAAACGCCTGGAGTTGCTGGCCGCGACCGACACCGAGCTCGCCAAGATCACCACCGCCGTATCGGCCGGGCGCCTTCACGGAGCCGGCAAGATCGGGATCCGCGTCGGCAAGGTCGTCGGCCGGTACAAGATGGCCAAGCACTACACCTGGACCATCACCGACGACGCGTTCAGCTACACCCGCAACCAGCACGCCATCGAGGCCGAGGCCGCCCTGGACGGGATCTACGTCGTGCGCACATCTGTCCCGGCCGCGGACCTGGCCACTGAACAGGTCGTGGCGACCTACAAGTCCCTGTCCCGCGTCGAACGCGACTTCCGGTCCATCAAGAGCATCGACCTGGACCTGCGCCCGATCCACCACTGGACCGAGCCCCGGGTCCGAGCCCACGTGTTCATCTGCATGCTCGCCGCGTACCTCACCTGGCACCTACGCGCCGCGTGGGCGCCACTGACATTCACCGACGAGAACCGCCCCCACCCAGCAGACCCCGTCGCACCCGCGAAACGCTCCACCGCCGCCGACGCCAAAGCAGCGACCAAGACCACCACCGACGACCTACCCGCCCGCAGCTTCACCAACCTGCTCGACCACCTCGCCACCTTGACCCGGGCCGACCTGCGCTACGGCGAGACTGACGCAAGCCCCACCGTGCCCACCCTCGCCCAGCCCACCCCCACCCAGCGACGAGCCTTCGAACTCCTGGGCGCCACCATCCCCCTGAGCCTGAAGTAGCCAGAACACCAAACCACCAAAACGACGAAACCCCTGCTCAGCAGGGGCTTCGCTCGTCACAAGGCACGTAACTTCGGTCTAGTGCGTGAGACCCGGGCAACTGCTGCCCGGGTCTCACGTAAGTCAGCGATCTAGATGGTTCTGCGAAGCGCTCAGTGCGAGTTCAGGTACGCCTGCGTCTTGCTCACCGTGGACGGGTTCAGGTATCGCGCGCCAT
>DATCDE010000044.1 GCA_036510875.1 Actinomycetes bacterium | reverse complement strand
GGTTCCGCGACGCGATGCGCCGGCTACTGCGCATCGCCGGCGGCGCAGACCCGGCCGGACTCGGCTAGGCCGCACATGACGGAGGGCACCGACCCGGCGAACGAACCAGGTGGTGGCACCCTGACTTCGGACCACGTAGGCGGTCTCGATGAACTCATCGCCGCCGTGATCGCCAGCGACTCCTGACCGCACACTCAGTGCCGCGAAACGCGCGCCCGCGATGTGCCGATCGAGGGCTGGTTGCACGGGAGGATGGCTGCATGCCCGACACGCCTCCGCCCGGGCTGGGGTCGGCTGTTCGCCGCTCGGCCCGGGTCTTCCTCGTCGACGGGGACAACCGGTTGTTGTTGATCCGCTCGTGGTGGGACTTCCGCCACCACGAGCTGGGTTCGGCGTGGTTCCCCCCTGGTGGCGGGGTGGACGGCCAGGAGCCGCTGGCGCAAGCGGCGGTGCGTGAGCTGCGCGAGGAGACCGGCTTGGTGGTGCCGGAGGTGCAGATCGGCCCGGTGGTTGCCTTCATCAGTGGCCTGGACGATTAGGGGGAAGGCTTGACGTCGGCGTTCGGCACTGGCAACGTTCGTGAGTGAGCGCTCACATACAGAGGAGTTGTCGTGTCGTCCATCTCGACCTCGGGTCTGACCCGGAGTTTCGGTCCCGTCCTCGCGGTTGACCACCTGTCCTTGGACTTTCCTGCATCGGGGGTGATGGGTTTGGTCGGTCCGAACGGGTCGGGCAAGTCGACCCTGATCCGGCTGCTGCTGGGCCTGGTCCGGCCGACCGAGGGAACCGCGACGGTGCTCGGGAATCCGATCTCCGCCCCTGCAGCGTATGCGGACAAGGTGGGCGCTCTCATCGAGAGTCCCGCGTTCGTACCCGGCTTGTCCGCGCACCGGAACCTGTTGTCGCTGGCTCGTCTGCGTGGTCTTTCTGCCTCACGTGTTGACGAGGTCCTGACCATGGTTGGGCTCGCGGGGAGGCAGACCGAGCCGGTGAAGAACTTCTCCCTGGGAATGAAGCAGCGCCTCGGCATCGCCGCTGCACTGCTGTCCGACCCGCAACTGCTCATCCTCGACGAGCCGACGAACGGCCTAGATCCCGCAGGCATCGTGGAGATCCGCGGCCTGCTACGCAGCCTCGGCCAGGACGGGCGGACCGTGGTGGTGTCCTCCCACCTGCTCACCGAGATCGAGGCCGCGTGCGACTACATCGTGGTCATCCGCTTCGGAACGCTGCTGTTCACCGGACCGATCGGGGACCTCGTGGCCCGCACCCGGGCGCACATCGACATCCGCGCCGAACACGACGCCGACACCGACCGCCTCGCCCGCGCGATCATCGCCGCCGGGTGGGACGTCACCAACGCCGAGGGGACACTTCGGGTCGTCGCGGAACCGACACGGGCGGCGGGCATCAACCGTGCCGCGGCGCACGCCGGGGTCACGTTGAGCAGCCTCGTCGTGGTCCAGGACAGCCTGGAGGACATCTTCCTCGCCATGACCGGGGAGACCGACGGCGAGTTGGCCGCAGCACGCTCAGGCCAGGGACGGGAGGTCGCGTGACGCTCAACGTGGTCCGCAGCGAGTTGGTCCGCCTGCGCCGCCCCCGCATGCTGGTGGCCTGGTTCGGGCTGATGGCGTTGTTCGCCGTCATGATCAACACGGTCATGTTCAGCACCGTCGGCAACGGGCAGGCCCTGCCCCCCGGTGCCCCCGGAGTCGTGTTCCCTGACGCCGCAACGTTGTCCACGTCGCACGGGCTCGTCTCTGGTTTGGCGGCCGCGTCGAGCATGTTCGGCGTGGTCACCCTGTCGTTTTGGGCCGTGGCGGCCGCCACCGACTACAGCAGCGGTCTCATCCGGCTCCTCGTGGCAGCTCACCCTCACCGGTGGCGGCTCCTGCTGGGCAAGGCGATCGCGCTCGTCATCGTCACTGCGGTCGCCACCTTCGTCGCGCTCGTCGTGAACGTCCTGGTGGCAGTGCCGGCCGCCAAGCAGGCTGGCATCTCCACCACAGCCTGGGGAACGGACGTCCTCCCCACCCTGGCCGCAGCGTGGCTGAACTCGTTCGCCGCACTGTGCGTGTGGGGCTTCCTCGGCCTCGCCCTGGCCGTCCTCACCCGATCCTCCGCGGTCGCGATCTCCGTCGGCGTCGGATACGTCCTGGTCGTCGAATCGGTCATCAAGATGGCAGCCAGCCATTCCTCGGACTGGCTGCTCGGCTCGACTCTGACCGCACTCGCGAACGGCGGCAACACCGCCCTCACCTACCCCGCAGCAGCCGCTCTTGGCCTGGCCTACGTCGTCGCCGGACTGCTCCTGGCTACCGTGGTGTTCACCCGCCGCGACGTAACCGACTGAGCGTCACGGCTCACAGGCGCCCCTGGAGGACCCGGTGACCGACCGTGGTGACGCCACGCGCGCCAAGCTCATCGCGGCGACCACCCAGGTCGTGCGAGAGGTCGGATACGCACACGCCACCACCAAGGCCATCGCGGCCGCGGCCGGGGTGTCCGAGGGGACGATCTACCGCCACTACCCGGACAAGACCGCCCTGTTCTTCGCCGCGGTACTCGACCGCAACATCGCCATCGTGAAAGAACTCGGCCGTCTACCCGAACGCGCCGGACAACGCACCGTCGAGACGAACCTCACCGACACCCTCGGACACCTTGCCGGGCTCCGCGACGACATCCTCCCCCTCGAACTGGCGCTCCTCACCGACCCCGAAATGGCCGAGTACCGAAACGCACGCCTTGCCGCACCGGGCGGCGACGGCCCTCCCACCCCGATCGCCGCCTACCTTCAAGCCGAACAAGACCGAGGACGCATCCGCACGGATCTCGACTGCGACCAGGCCGCCGTCGTCCTACTGGCAACCCTGTTCGGTCTCTCTCTCGCCACCCACGCCGACGAAACCGGCATCAACAAGCCCCTGCTCCGCGCCGCCGTCCACACCTTCGTCGAAGGTGCCGGGACCTAGCAGAAGCCGCGCCAATGCGCCGTTCAAGCGTGGGTCGATCCGGCGATTCGGTGCGGCCAGCGACTTCCTTGTTCTTGGATGCCGGGGTCGTTCACCGGTCTTTCTGCCCTGTTCGGACCCTGACCGGAGGCGCATGCTGGGGGCGTGGCGCCGACGGTGATCACGAGTGCCTGGCGACCCGAAGAGCGCCTGACGCCGTGGCTTCTGTTTGACCTCGATCGGCTCGCCTGGGTCGTGGAGCAGCGAGCCGCCGAGTTGACTGACGAAGAACGTCGCCTGGTCCGGGAATCCAGCGAGCGGATGCTCAGGGCCACCACCCCCGAGCGGTAGCCGACCGTCCCGATCAGTGCGCGCTGGGGCGAACTGCCTCGACGGTCCTGGTGTCGGGTCGGCATGTTGTCTGCAGGTCAAGGGATCGGTCTCCACCGTCTCTGAGCCGGGTACATTCGCTGCGTGAGCGAGTCCGAAGCCGATCTTCTGGAGTCCGTTCTTGCCGAGACGGAGGCGACCATTCGGGCCGTTGGGCCTGGCCAGGGCCAACTGCCGACCCCGTGCTCGGACCTGGACGTGGCTCGCTTGACCGATCACGTTGTCGGGTGGGCGGCGAGTTTCGCAAGCAGGCTCACGGATGGTGCCGACATCGGTGATCCCAATGCGTACCGCGTGGGGCTGAGCCCTGCTGCGGAGTTCCATCAAGCTGCGCAACGAATCGTCGGGTCGTACCGAGAGATGACTGAGCAATCGCAGAACTTGCCGGTGGGATTCCTCATCATGGAGTTCCTCACGCACGGTTGGGATCTGGCGACAGCGATCGACCGACCGGTGTCGTACAGCGACGAGGCAGCGGAACTTGCGCTCAAGACCGGTCGTCTGATGCTCAAGCCCGAGTACCGAGGACCGGACAAGGCATTCGGTCAGGAAGTCCCGGTTCCGGACTCCGCAGGCGCCGTGGACCGCCTCGTCGCCTTCATGGGGCGAAACCCCGTTTGGCAGACCACACACGCTCAATGAGCTACCGCGCGCCGCTGAGGCTACGCGCGAGCCGTTTGGGGCGGATCTTGTTGGTCGTCCGCTTGCGGGCAGCTGGCGCGGCATGATGTCGAGAGTGCGCCCCACGTACGTTCTTCCCGCAGCGTTGC
This sequence comes from Actinomycetes bacterium, assembly GCA_036510875.1. Classification (NCBI taxonomy): domain Bacteria; kingdom Bacillati; phylum Actinomycetota; class Actinomycetes; species Actinomycetes bacterium. Next base: position 5,552 of record DATCDE010000044.1, on the reverse strand, counting down.
TTGGGCTCGCAGCGGCTTCCCTCACCGACTGCACCTCGCCTTCAACCGGTCGAACGGTGGCCTCGACCACCGCGACAGGCACCGCTAGTCCCAGCGAATCGCCAGCCCTGAGCACCGTGTCGTTCTGCGTGGGATCCTCGCCGCAGCATCCGGCTGGGTCCACCGTGACCGTTCATTTCCTGCGGGGGTCACAGCCGTTCGGCGAGCCGAGCATTCAGGTGCCCATGAGGGTGTCTGCCGAGGTTCCACCTGGGGCCTTCCGCGTCGTGGTTGACGGGGCGACACAGTTCACCGGATCCACCTCACCCGGGGAGACCGTCAAGGGCTCGATGGGCCAAGGCTGTCCCAACTAGCGCTGCGCTTCGCTCCGAGGAGCCGATGCGGGGCGCGTTTCGAGAGGCTCGGCCCGGCGGGTAGGTGCGATCTGAACCCGCGGCTGAAGCGGCGCCTCGGTCCGGTCCGTGTTGGGTTCGGGTGGCGATGCCAGCGCGAGAAGGTGGGCTGCGGGTCTACGTGGCTCGGGACGTGGGTGGTGCCGAGCCGAGGGCGTCGAGGAAGGAGGTGGCCCATCGGTTGACGTCGTAGTTGCGGATCCGCTTGCGCATCGACCGCATCCGGCGCCGGGACTCCCGCGGAGTCACGGCGACCGCCCGCACAATCGCCTCCTTCAGCCCCTCGATGTCGTGCGGGTTGACCAGGAAGGCGCTGCCCAGCTCGTCGGCGGCACCGGTGAACTCGCTGAGCACCAGCGCACCGGACTCGTCGTGACGGCAGGCGACGTACTCTTTGGCGACGAGGTTCATCCCGTCGCGCAGCGAAGTCACGAGCATCACGTCGGCGGCCAGGTAGAGGGCGGCCATCTCCTCCGCGGGGTAGGCGTGGTTCAGGTAGTACACCGCGGACTGGCCCAACGTCGCGTGCCGGCCGTTGATCCGACCCACCCTGCCCTCGACCTCCTCGCGGAGCACCCGGTACTGCTCCACGCGTTCGCGGCTGGGGCTGGCGACCTGCACCAGGACGCTGCCGGGAGGTCCCAGCTGCCCGCTGTCGAGGAGCTCCTCGTAGGCGGAGAGCCGGTTCGGGATGCCCTTGGTGTAGTCCAGCCGGTCCACCCCGAGCAGTACCGTGTCGGGATCGCCCAGCTCGGCGCGGATGGACTGGGCGCGCGCTTGGACGTCCGGGCGGCGGGCCAGCTCCCCGAACCCGTGGTAGTCGATCGAGATGGGGAACGCGGCCACCCGCACCGCCCGCCCCTCGGGGACAGCCCCGCCGGCCCGCCGGTCTACAGCGGGGTCCTGGTCGCGGCCGAGGCCACCCGGTGACTCGGTCAGCCACACCGTCGAGCCCCGGGTCTGCAGGCCGGCGGATCGGCGGCAGGCACGCAGGAAGTTGGTGGCGTCGGCTCGGCGCTGGAAGCCGACCAGGTCCGCGCCGAGCAGCCCCTCCACCACCTGCCGGCGCCACGGCAGCTGCGCGAAAAGCTCATAGCCGGGGAACGGAATGTGGTTGAAGAAGCCGATCCGCAGATCCGGTCGTGCCAACCGCAGCATCCCCGGCACCAGCTGGAGCTGGTAGTCATGCACCCACACCGTGCCACCGGGCCTGGCCCGGGCAGCTGCGGCGGCAGCGAAGCGTTCGTTGACACGCAGGTACGCGTTCCACCACGGACGGTGGAACTGCGGCGGGGCGATCACATCGTGGTACAGCGGCCACAAGGTGGTGTTGCTGAAACCCTCGTAGAACTCCTTGACATCCTCCCCGGACAAAGGCACCCCGACCAAGTGCATTTCCTCGGCGTCGAACGGTGCCGGCGCCTCGCCCGCTGACCCGGACCACCCCACCCACGCGCCGTCGAAGCGCTGCATGACCGGTTTCAGCGCGCTGACCAACCCACCCGGACTGGTGCGCCACTGCATCGAGCCATCCGCTGAGTCGACCAGGTCGACGGGAAGCCGGTTCGCCACCACCACCAGGGCGTATGCGGCCCCCGCGCCGGTCGTGACTTCGGCAGCCGTCGTAGCCGCCGTCTCGCCGACGGCACCGGCCGTGGCCCCCGCGCGCATCGCGATCAGCTACTCCTCATCAAGGGCCAACCTATCGCCCTCAGGGTCGCCGCATCGCAAGCAGAGGCTGCAGACCGCTTCAGCACCCACCCAGTTCACCGGGACCGCCAGCGCGATTGTCGGTTCAGAAGGGCCCGCGCGGCCGTGCGGGACGACGGTTGTTGCCGGCCCCGCCAGCGTCCGAGCGGACCGCAGATGCGTTCGCGTGGATGTCTATGACGTCGGGGGCGGTGCCTGAGTATGAGGCGACTCTTCATCGGGGTTGAGTTGACAGTCGCCGTTGGGCGCACCGGTCCGCTGCACGTCGGCTGCCAAAGTCTGCGCGAGCGGTCTCGCGCTGAGCGATGAGGTCGTCGCGATCCCGGCTGACCGCAGCGGTTTCGCGGCGTGACTGTTTGAGCTCGCTGCGCGCCGCGCGGCCCCGGCGGGAGGTGCGGCGCGCACCGGCCAGCAGCAGGCCCAGCCCGAGCACTGCGAGCGCCCCGACCACGATGCCGTAGAGGAACAGCGTGCCGGTCGAGTCCGTCACGTGGTAGCCGAACACTGCGAATCCGTCGGTCAGCGCATGCTCGCTACCCGTGTTACCGAGCACGCCAGCGGCACCAACGATCACCGCGACCAACAAGACGATCAACCCAAGCAGGACGAGCATGACGACCCCACAGCCCTGTAACCACCAGGCAAACACCCGTCGCCGCCGGGGATCAGGGACTCGACCGCGCACCGAATGCGATCGCGGCCGAGGCTTCCGCCCCGCTGGCCGCGGGTTCGTGATTGTCGCCAGGCGGCCGGACCCCGTGACCAGTCCCACCGTCCGGCACGTCGGTCCGGCCTGCGCAGTGACCCACGATCCCTCACGCGGGAGTCACCGACCGCAGCGCGCGGGTCAGGCACCACCAAGTCGCCGCCTTCGCACCATCAAGCCTCGGCAGCCCGGCCTGCCAGGGAGGACCTACTTCCGATGCAGCGCGTCCTTGGCCTTCTCGACTGTCTCTTCGACCTTGTTCTTGGTCGTGTCGATCGCCTGTTCGACCTTGTCCTGCGCGTCGGCGATCTTCTCTTCGGCCTCACCAGCGCGACGATCGGTCTTGCCCTCGGATTCGAGGTCCTTGTCGCCCGCGAGGATTCCAGCGGCCTCCTTGGCGTGGCCCTTCACCTGATCAGACTTCGCACCCATCTGGCGCACCACCCTTCCTCGTTCAGCACCTCCGACTCTCACCCAGGCATCTCGGCCTTGCCCGAGGCCATCGGCCTCCAGCCCCCGCATCCCGCGCCGACGAACCCGACACAAGATCGGGTCGGCTCGGTACACCGAGCGTGGCCGTGCCCGGCTCAGGCTGGGCGAGCCGAGCACGGCCACCACCACCGTCATCGGCTGCGCGGCGGGGCGCGGGTGATGAATGACGCCATGGTGAGGTGACTGCGGGGACGCCCGCGACCTGGCTGTCCAACTCGGCAAGGGCGTGGACGGCCCGTCGGCTACCGCGTGGCGAGCAGCCGGTCAAGGTCGCCGTGCACCTCCAGGCCGGCGCAGTAGCCGGTGTCCTCGAGAAGCACCCGCCCGGTCGGGTCGGCGAGGCGCACCGCTACTCGGGCATCGAGCGTCTCCTCCACCCGGCGGTGCATCTGCGTGCGCACCGGTGCGTGCAACAGGCCCCCCCTCGTACGCTCGGCAACCAGGTCGAGCGTGGCGCCTCGCCGGGACCGCAGGCTCCATCCAACGTGGTCGTCGTCGATGTCCAGCCAGGTCGTCCGGGCACCGGTATGGGTCGCGAACTGGTGCAGCTCGCCCTCATGGCGCACCCCGACGATGAAGCCGCGGAACTCCCCGCGCAGCCAAGGAATCAGTGCGACCGAGGCGGTGAGGCAGGTCCCCGGCTGCGCGAAGTGGTTCGTCTGCATCCACACGTACGCCGCCGGGAAAGCGCGGCCCCAGTCCTTCTCCAGGTAACCGCGGCCGCCGTCGAATGGGACCGGCTCGCTGTCTCGCTCCAGGGTGCCGGCCAGGCCGTGGTTGAAAGAGATGACGCCGTGGTAGCACTCCAGGAAGGGCATCCAGGCGTACCAGCCCATGACCCCCGGCGCCCACAGGCGCACCGGCCACGAGTCCATCGGGTCGGTGAACCGCACCTGTCCTCGCAGGCCGGCGTCCGGGACGTCGAGGATCAGGCCCTGGGCGGTGAACCGGTTCGGTCCCACCGTCACGTCGAACGAGTCGTCGCGGGCGCGGAACTCCGAGCGGTCGTACCGCTGGTACCAGGATTGTCCGCTCGCGCCGTCGAGCACCTGGACGAACGCCTCGTCGCCCCCGTCCAACCCTAGAAACACGCCCGGGATGACCGCCCAGCGGTGGCGTTGGTCGGCACTGACCAGCTTGACGTACCAGCCCTCGAAGAAGCCGCTGCGCTCGGCGCTGCCGTGGAAACCCTCCGGGTGCAGCGTCGACCGCACCCGTGCGGCGAGCCGTCCAGGTTTGGGGACCATCTCCCGACGCTATCTGCCCCTGGGCAGGGAGTTGGAGGCATCGGTGGAGATGCGCGCCGGTTTCCCAGCCAGGACGGTCCGCGACCGGCGGACCGTCCGGAATCACCTGACCCGGCCACCCGCCGGGACGGTCGTGATGTGGCGCCTCGCGTCGGCAATGCGCTGGCTGGTGCACCGTCCGGCCAGGCGCGACTCGCCCCCACCGTCGTCGCTTCCGTAGCGCTCACGGTGTGGGCGGGGGACGCGGTGCTGGGTGGGGTGACACCCTTCCACCGGCTGCTGGGCGCCGTCCTCGCCTGGCTCGTCCTCTCCCGAGGGACGCGGCCGGTGGTTTGCCGCTAGCCCTTCGCCCGGACCAAGGACGCGAGGACGACGATGTTGTGGCGGTAGTGGCCGGATATCGGTCCGCCGCAGGTGATCAGCCGCAGCGCGCATGATGGGTGTTGCCGTAGACGAGCTGCGTCGGGACGCTCGATTTGGGGTAGCGGCGGACCTGTTCGACGGTGACAACGGCCACCGAGTCGTCCGCGCGGGTGACCAGCACCGCGTCGTGGGGGGTAGCACGCCGAGTCGGAAACGACCGACGGCCCGCTCGCGGAGTCGAGATGCCCGACGATGACCGCCGGGCCGAGCGAGCCGGGCGTGGGTGAGTACCGGTACCAGCCGGCCTCGTCGCCGCGGGGGCTGCCGGGGGCGGGTACCTGCAGCGACCCGTCGGGGTTCTGCCCGAGGGTCTGCAGGCGCGACGTCACACCGATCGCAGGGGTGTTGATACCGACCGGTGTGGGCCCGACAGCCCGAGACGGGACCACCAGGCGCAAGTGGGCAGGAAGGGTGCGGTGTTCATCGATCGGGTAGATGGGCTATCGGGATCACGGCAGTAGCCCGAATCATCGGCGGCATTGGCCGTCTCCGAGGGTCCCAAGACGCCCGATCCGAGACGCTGGCGTGTTCCTGCTCCGCAAGATCTGCGGCCAGGGTGCCCTCACTGTCGTCATGCGGATA
>DATCDE010000043.1 GCA_036510875.1 Actinomycetes bacterium | reverse complement strand
TGCTCGCCACGCCGAGCTGCCCCGTCGAGCGGGCCGAGCGCCCGTGCCCGCCGCGGCCGGTGCCGGGCGCCACCGTCGAGGTCCGCGACGCGAGCGGCCTGGTCTCTGCCACCTCCACGGACGCTGCGGGCCGCTTCTCACTCGTCGTCCCGGGCGGTTCCTACCAGGTGCGGGCCACCAACGCGGGCGGCTACCGCTCAACCGCCGAGCAGCAGGTCCAGGTGGCGCCTGGGGCGGTCGCGTCGGTCCGGCTGGTCGTGGACAGCGGCATCCGCTAGTGGACCCGGCTAACCATCAACTGAACGGACGTCGGTTAGGATGGGGCCCACCCAGCCACCGGCGAAAGGTCCCGTCATGACCGTCTCGAACCCCCAGCGCATCCTCATGGTCGGTGCGGGAGGTGTCGGCTCGGCCGCCGCCCGGATCGCCGTCCGCCGGGACTTCTTCGAGGTCTTCGTGGTCGCCGACTACGACGAGGCCAGGGCCCGGAAGGTCGTGGCCGATGTTGCCGACCCGCGCTTCGTGGCCGCCCGCATCGACGCCTCCAACGCCGAGGACGTCGCGCGGCTGGCCCGCGAGCACCGGGCCACGCACGTGTTCAACGCGGTCGACCCGCGGTTCGTCCTGCCGGTGTTCAACGGCGCGCTCGCCGCCGGCGCCGACTACCTCGACATGGCCATGTCCTTGTCCCACCCGCACTCGAGCGAGCCGTACGCCAAGACCGGCGTGAAGCTCGGCGACGAGCAGTTCGCCGCGGCCCCGGAGTGGGAGCGGAACGGCCGGCTCGCGCTGGTCGGGATCGGTGTGGAGCCGGGCCTGTCCGACGTGTTCGCCCGCTATGCGGCCGACGAGCTGTTCAGCGAGATCGAGGAGCTCGGGGTGCGCGACGGCGCCAACCTGGAGGTCGACGGGTACTCGTTCGCGCCGTCCTTCTCGATCTGGACGACGATCGAGGAGTGTCTCAACCCGCCGGTTGTCTTCGAGAAGGACAAGGGCTGGTACACCGCCCCGCCGTTCTCCGACCCGGAGGTGTTCGATTTCCCCGAGGGCATCGGCCCGGTCGAGTGCGTCAACGTGGAGCACGAGGAGGTCCTGCTCATGCCGCGCTGGGTGGATGCCCAGCGGGTGACCTTCAAGTACGGCCTCGGTGATGAGTTCATCAACGTGCTGCAGGTGCTGCACAAGGTCGGTCTGGACCGCACCGCGAAGGTGTCGGTCGGCGGGGTCGAGGTCTCACCGCGCGACGTTGTGGCCGCGTGTCTGCCCGACCCGGCCGGGCTCGGTGACCGGATGTCCGGCAAGACCTGCGCCGGCACCTGGGTGACCGGCGTGGGCAAGGACGGCCGGCCGCGCGAGGTGTACCTGTACCACGTGGTCGACAACGCCGTGTCGATGGCCGAGTACGGCTCGCAGGCCGTGGTCTGGCAGACCGCGATCAACCCGATCGTGGCGCTGGAGCTGCTGGCCGAGGGCGTCTGGACGGGCACCGGCGTGCTCGGCCCGGAGGCGCTGCCGCCCAAGCCGTTCCTGGACAAGCTGGTCGCCTACGGCTCGCCGTGGGGCATGGAGGAGCGCACGCCCAGCGCCTGACCGCGGTCCAGGACGAGGCACGTGCGGACGACGTTCTCCAGCAGCTCGCAGCGCGCGTGGTCGTCCATGAGCGCCGTGACGAGACCGAACGCGTAGCTGCCGTCAGCGCTGGCGCCGCCGAAGCTGCCGCCGAGACCACCCATCCCGAACCCGGTGTCGTCGACGCCGAAGCCGAGCCCCCAGGCGTTCAGCGAGCCGAACACCGCGTCCACGCCGTTGCACTGAGCGGTGGTTGCCTCGGCCAGCAGGCCCGGGCTGAGCAGCGCCGTCGAGCAGGGCGACGTACAGGCCGGCCACCGCGCGGGCGGTGCCGTGGCCGTTGACCGCGGGCACCTCGGCGGCCCGCCAGGCCGAGCCGTTGACCACCGCCGGGTCCTGTACGCCGGGCGGGTTGCCGATGGCCCTGGGGTACAGCCCGGCCCGCCCGGCCTGGCTGGCCTGCCGGAACTGCTCGTCCAGCCCGACCAGGTCGACGGCCCTGGCCTGCTCGGCCGCGGTCAGCCCCACGTGGAAGTCCAGCCCGTGTGGGCCGCAGACCTCCTCGCGCAGGAACGTCCCGGGACGGCGCCCGTCCACTCGTCGGACGACCTCTCCGAGCAGGTGGCCGTAGAACAGCGCCGACTCGCCGTGCCGGGTGCCCGGCGGCCAGGACGGGTCCTGCTCGGCGAGCAGGGCGCACAGCCCGTCCCAGTCGTAGAGCACCTCCGTCGGCGCCGACTGGTCCAGCACCACCAGTCCGGCCTGGTGGGAGAGCACCTGGCGGACCGTCACCGGGGCCCGAAGCTGCGGCCAGTACCGTTGCTTCGGCGCGTCCAGGTCGACCAGACCGCGGTCCACGAGCAGCAGCAAGCGCCACCGCTGCGAACGGCTTGGACACCGTGTAGGGCATGACCAGGCTGTCCGGCCCGAACGGACGGCGGCGCACGGACGTGACGTCGTCCGCGGCCGCGTCGCCCCACAAGTCGACCACCCAGACGCCGTCCGACCAGGCGGCCAGGCCCACTCCGGGACCGCCGTGCGCCGCCAGCACCTCGGCGAACGCCTCCTGCACCGGCTCGAAGCCCGGCTCGACCCGCCCGCCCACCCGCATGGGTGGCCAGTCTGGCGGCCGGACGCCGCGGCTGTCAGCCCCCGAGGCTGGCGAACGCCTTGTCGAGCACGCCGAGGGCCTCCTCGAGCAGCTGCTCGGGCATGACGAGTGGCGGCAGGAACCGCAGCACGTTGCCGTAGGTGCCCGCGGTCAGCACGAGCACACCCTCGGCGTGGCAGGCCTTCGCGACCGCGGCGGTCGCGGCCGGGTCCGGGTCCTTGGTGCCGGGCTTGACCAGCTCGACGGCGACCATGGCGCCGCGGCCGCGGACGTCGCCGATCACCGGGTAGCGGGACTGCATGTCGGTCAGCGCCGGCAGCATGATCTCGCCGATCCGACGGGCCCTGCTGGACAGGTCCTGCTCCTCGATGGTGCGCATCGCGCCGAGCGCGGCCGCGCAGGCCACCGGGTTGCCGCCGTAGGTGCCGCCGAGGCCCCCACTGTGCACGGAGTCCATGATCTCGGCGCGGCCGGTGACCGCGGCCAGCGGCAGCCCGCCGGCGATGCCCTTGGCGGTGGTGATGATGTCGGGGACGACGCCCTCGTGCTCACAGGCGAACATGTCGCCGGTGCGGGCGAAGCCGGTCTGCACCTCGTCGGCGATGAACACGATGCCGTTCGCCTGGGCGAACTCGGCAAGTCCGGGCAGGAAGCCCTCGGCGGGCACCACGAAACCGCCCTCACCGGCGATCGGCTCGATCAGGATGGCGGCGACCTGGTCGGCCCCGATCTCCTTCTCGATCTTGGAGATGACCTGCTCGAGCGCCTCACGGCCGGCGTTCTCCGGGCCGGTCGGCCAGCGGAACGGGTAGGCCAGCGGCATCCGGTAGATCTCGCCGGCGAACGGCCCGAAGCCCTTCTTGTAGGGCATCGACTTGGCGGTGAGCGCCATGGTCAGGTTGGTGCGGCCGTGGTAGCCGTGCTCGAACACGACGACCGCGTGGCGGCCGGTGTGGTACCGGGCAATCTTGACGGCGTTCTCGACCGCCTCGGCGCCGCTGTTGAACAGCGCGGACTTCTTCGCATGGTCGCCGGGGGTCAGCCGGTTCAGCTGCTCGCAGACCTCCACGTAGCCGCTGTACGGCGTGACCATGAAGCAGGTGTGGGTGAACTTGGCGACCTGCTCCTGGACTCCGGCGACGACGTGCTCGGCGCTGTTGCCGACGCTGACCACCGCGATGCCGGCGCCGAGGTCGATGAGCGAGTTGCCGTCGACGTCCACCAGGACGCCGCCACCGGCCGCCTCGATGAACACCGGCAGGGTGCCGCCCACGCCGCCGGAGACGGCGCTGTCGCGCCGGGCCTGCAGCGCACGGGAGCGCGGGCCGGGGATCTCGGTCACCAGCCGCCGCTCCTGGGGCAGGCTGGGTCCGCCGGTGCTGGTCTCGGTGGTCATGGTCGGCTCGCTTCCTCGACGCGCTGGGATTGCTCCCCAGCCTAGGGAGCCGGGTCGCCGGACGCGCCCTGTCGGCAGGTACAACCGGCGGGCTACCGTTGGACGTCGCGTCCAACGGTCGCGTCCAACGAGCGAAGGGCCATCGATGCCGCCGCCCACGTCCCCGCCGGCCCCGCCCTCGCTGCGTGCCGTGGCGGACCTGCCCGGGCTGGGGCTGCGCCGGCTGGCCGGGCCGGACGGCCGGGACCGCCCGGTCACCTGGGTGGCGGTCTCCGAGCTGGAGGACCCGCGCCCGTTCCTCGAGGGCGGCGAGCTGCTGCTCACGACCGGGATGCGGCTGTCCGACGCGGACGGGCCGGGGCTGCGCGAGTACGTCGGCCGGCTGGTCGAGGCCGGGGTCGCCGGGCTGGGCGTGGGCACCGGGTTGACCCACGACGTCGTCCCGCCGGCGCTGGTGCGGGCGGCCGCCGACGCCGGGCTGCCGCTGCTCGAGGTGCCCGACCGGACGCCGTTCATCGCGGTGGCCAAGGCGGTGTCCGCGCTGCTCGCCGCGGCCGAGTACGAGGCCACCGTGCGGGCGTTCCAGACCCAGCGGGAGCTCACCCGGGTCGCGCTGGGGGAGGGCGCGGCCGGGGTGGTGGGCCGGCTCGCGCGCTACCTGGACGGCTGGGTGGTTCTGCTCGACGAGGGCGGCGCGGTGCTGCACGCGGCTCCTGAGCCGGCCGCTGACCGGGCGCCTGGGCTCGCCGCGGAGGTCTCCGAGCTGGGCCGGCGTGGCCTGCTGGCGTCGTCCGCGCTGGCTGGCGCCGGGGAGCACGTGAGCGTGCAGCCGCTGGGGGCCCGCGGCCGGGTCCGCGGGTTCCTGGCGATGGGCACCGCCGTCCCGCTGGACCGCACCGCGCAGGCGGTGGCCGGCGTCGCCGTCTCGCTGCTGTCGCTCGCGCTGGAGCGAGCGGACCTGCCCGAGGTCGCCGGGGGACTGCGGGCCGCGGCGCTGCGGCTGCTGCTGGCCGGCGCCCGGCCCAGTGACCTGCCGATGGAGGCGCTGGGCTGGTCGGCGCTGACCGGCGGGACGCTGCGGGTGGTCGTGGCGACCGAGCCGGCCTCCGAGCCGCGGACGCTGGTCGGCCGGCTCGGCCGCGGGGTGGCCGCCGACGTGCTGGACGGCGAGCTGGTCGTCGTCGTGGCCGACGACGACGCCGTGCTCAGCGAGCTGGAGGCGGCGCTGGGCACGACGCCCGCGGGGGGCAGCGCGGCGGTGTCCCTGCCGCAGCTGGCGGTGGGGCTCACCCAGGCCCGGCAGGCCCTTGCGGCGGCCCGGACCCCGGGCCTGCGCTGGTACGGGCAGATCGCCGAGGAGGGGATGCTGGCCGCTCTCGACCCGACGGTGGCCCGGGGCGTCGCAGACGCGCTGCTGGCGCCGCTGCAGGGACGCAAGGGCGACCTGGTCGGCTCGGTGCGGGCCTGGCTGGCGCACAACGGCCAGTGGGACGTCGCGGCGGCCGAGCTGGACGTCCACCGGCACACGCTGCGGCACCGGCTGCGCCGGGTCGAGCAGCTGCTCGGCCGGTCCCTCGACGACCCGGACCTGCGCGCCGAGCTGTGGCTGGCCCTGAAGGTGTACCCGGACTCCTGAGCTGTCCACCGCGGACAACGGCTGGGACGGGGCGCCGCCCTACCGTCGTCCGCATGACCGACACGAGCGATGCAGCCGCCACGGCGTTCTGGGTGGCCGGGCGGCCGGCCACCGGCGAGGACACCCTCGAGGTGACCCACCCCTACGACGGCAGCCTCGTGGGCACCGTCTCGGTGCCCACGGCCGACCAGGTCGAGCAGGCCGTGGCCGCCGCCCACGCCGTCCGGGGCGAGGCCGCTCGGCTGTCCGCGGCCGCCAGGGCCACCGCGCTCCAGCACGTCTCGCGCCGGCTCACCGAGCGGTGCGAGGAGGTCGCCCGGCTGATCACCGCCGAGAACGGCAAGCCGCTGCGCTGGGCCCGCGCCGAGGTGGCTCGCGCGGCGTCCACCTTCCGGTGGGCGGCCGAGGAGGCCCGCCGGTTCTCCGGTGAGATGCAGCGGCTGGACACCGAGGTGGGCGCCGAGGGCCGGCTCGGCCTGGTGCGGCGGTTCCCCAAGGGCCCGGTGCTGGGCATCGCGCCGTTCAACTTCCCGCTCAACCTGGTGGCGCACAAGGTCGCACCGGCCATCGCCGTGGGCGCCCCGATCATCGTCAAGCCCGCGCCGGCCACCCCGCTGTCCGCGCTGCTGCTCGGTGAGATCCTGGCCGAGACCGACCTGCCGGCCGGCCTGTGGTCGGTGCTCCCGGTGCCGAACGACGTCATGCCCGCGCTGGTGGCCGACCCGCGGCTGCCGGTCATCTCGTTCACCGGCTCCGAGCCGGTGGGGTACGCCATCCAGGCCGCCGTCCCGCGCAAGCACGTGACGCTGGAGCTGGGCGGCAACGCGGCTGCGGTCGTGTGCGCCGACTACGCCTCGGACGACGACATCGACTGGGCGGCCAGCCGGATCGCCGTGTTCGCGAACTACCAGGCTGGCCAGTCCTGCATCTCGGTGCAGCGGGTCCTCGTCGACTGCGCCGTCCACGACCGGATGCTCGACGCGATCGTGGCGAAGGTCGCGTCGCTCGTTGTGGGCGACCCCTCAGACCCGGACACCGAGGTCGGCCCGCTCGTCTCCGACGACGCCGCCCGACGGGTGGAGGCCTGGGTCGACGAGGCGGTGGCCGCCGGCGCGAAGGTGCTCACCGGCGGCACGAGGGACGGCGCCAGCTTCGCCCCCACCGTGCTGGTCGACGTCCCCGATCACGCCCGCTGCTCCACCGAGGAGGTGTTCGGGCCGGTCATGGTGGTCCGCGCCGTCGACGGGTTCGACGAGGCGGTGGAGCTGGTGAACGACAGCCGGTTCGGCCTGCAGGCCGGCGTGTTCACCCACGACCTGCAGACCGCGTTCCGGGCCCACCGCGACCTGGAGATGGGCGGCGTGGTCATCGGCGACGTGCCGTCGTTCCGGGCCGACCAGATGCCCTACGGCGGCGCCAAGGCGTCCGGTGTGGGCCGTGAGGGGCTGCGCTACGCCATGGCGGATTTCACCTACGAGCGGGTGCTCGTGCTCGCCGGCGTCGACCTGTAGCCCCCCATCCGGGGCTCGCCAGCCGGCTCGACTCGGGCAAAGCGGTCGGACGTGAGCGACAATGGCTCGGTGACCTCCCGCCGCGACGTCGTGCTGCTCGGGTCCACGGGCTCGATCGGCACCCAGGCGGTGGACGTCGTCCGGCGCAACCCGGACCGGTTCCGGGTGGTGGGCCTGGCCGCCGGTGGTGGCTCGCCCGCGAGCGTCGACCTGCTCGCCGAGCAGGCCCTCGAGCTGGACGTCGACGTCGTCGCCGTGGCCAGGCCGACCGTGGCGCGGGACCTGCAGAACGCCCTGTACGCGGCCGCCACGGCGCACGGCTGGGAGCGGGGCATGGCCCGGCTGCCGAAGGTGCTGGCCGGCTCGGACGCCACCGCCGAGCTGGCCGCCTGGCCCGCGGACGTCGTCCTCAACGGGCTGCCCGGCGCGGCCGGGCTGGCCGCCACCCTGGCCGCCCTGGACGCCGGTCACACGCTGGCGCTGGCCAACAAGGAGTCGCTGATCATTGGCGGCCCGCTCGTCAAGCAGCGCGCGAAGCCCGGTCAGATCGTGCCGGTGGACTCCGAGCACTCGGCCCTGGCCCAGTGCCTGCGGTGCGGGCGGGCCGACGAGGTCCGCCGGCTGGTGCTGACCGCGTCCGGCGGTCCGTTCCGCGGGCGCAGCCGGGCCGAGCTGGCCGGCGTGACCCCCGAGCAGGCGCTGGCTCACCCCACCTGGTCGATGGGCCCCCTCGTCACGGTCAACAGCGCCACCCTGGTGAACAAGGGGCTGGAGCTGATCGAGGCGCACCTGCTGTTCGACGTCCCGCTGGACGCCATCGAGGTCGTCGTCCACCCGCAGTCGATCGTGCACTCGATGGTCGAGTTCACCGACGGGTCCACGCTCGCGCAGGCCAGCCCGCCGGACATGCGGCTGCCGATCGCGCTGGGCCTGGGCTGGCCGGACCGGGTCCCAGAGGCGGTGCCGTCCTGTGACTGGACGACGGCCGCGCGCTGGGAGTTCTTCCCGCTGGACGAGGAGGCGTTCCCCGCCGTCGCGCTGGCCAGAGCCGCCGGCCGGGCCGGCGGCGTGGCGCCCGCTGTGTACAACGGAGCCGACGAGGTGGCGGTCGCGGCGTTCCTGGCCGGGGCGCTGCCGTTCACCGGGATCGTGGACACGGTGGCCCGGGTGCTGGAGGAGCACATCACCCGTCCGGTGGCTGCAGGGAACGATCTGACGTTCGACGACGTCATGGAGGCGGACGCGTGGGCCCGTTCCCGCGCCCGTGAGATCACCGTGATGACCGGGAGAGTCACCGCATGACCACCACGATCGGCGTCTTGGCGTTCGTCGTCGCACTGCTCGTCTCGGTGATGATCCACGAGTGGGGCCACTACAAGACGGCGCGGCACTACGGCATGAAGGTGTCGGAGTTCTTCGTCGGGTTCGGACCCCGGCTGTGGTCGGTGCGGCGCGGCGAGACCGAGTACGGCGTCAAGGCCATCCCGGCCGGCGGCTACGTGCGGATCATCGGCATGACCGACCTCGAGCCGGTCGCGCCCGAGGACGAGGCGCGCGCCTTCTACAGGGCACCGGCCCGGCAGCGGGCCGTGGTGCTCTCGGCCGGGTCGTTCATGCACCTGGTGATCGGCTTCGTGCTGCTGCTCGTCGTGTTCGGGATTCTCGGCCGGCCGCAGCTGTCCACCACGGTCGGGTCGGTGTCGACCTGCGTCCCGACCGCCGCTTCGGCCAGCTGTACCGCGGGCGATCCCGCGTCCCCGGCCTCAGCCGCGGGGATCCAGCCGGGCGACGTCCTGGTCTCCTTCAACGGGACGCCGATCACCTCGTGGGAGCAGGCGACGACGCTGATCCGCAGCGCTCCCGGCGAGACCGTGTCGATCGTCGTCAAGCGGGACGGCAACCAGGTCCCCCTCACGGTGACGGTGGCCAGCGTGCAGCGCACGGCCGCCAGCGGCGGGACCACGGCTGTCGGGCTGCTGGGGGTGTCCAGCCAGCTGGTGATGGAGCGCTCGAACCCGCTGGCCGCGGTCGGCCAGGCGTTCAGCGGGATGTGGCAGATCCTCAAGGGCACCGTGCAGGCGCTGTGGAGCCTGCCGCAGAAGGTCGTCGAGCTGTGGCAGACGCTGTTCTCCGACCAGCCCCGCGACCCGAACGGGCTGGTCGGCGTGGTCGGCGCCGCCGACATCAGCGGGCAGCTCGCCGGTGGCGGGGACGGCTACCCGGTCGTAGCGCGGGCCGGCGACATCCTGCTGCTCATCGCCGGGTTCAACCTGTTCGTCGGCGTCTTCAACATGCTGCCGCTGCTGCCGCTGGACGGTGGCCACCTGGCGGTCGTCGGGTACGAGTCGGTGCGTTCCTGGCTGGCCCGCCGGCGCGGCCGCCCCGACCCGGGCCGGGTCGATATGAACAAGCTGATGCCGCTGGCGTACGCCGTGTTCGTGCTGTTCGTCGGGCTCACTGTGCTGCTGGTGACCGCTGACATCGTCAAGCCCGTCCAGCTCTGACCCCTGGGAAGCCATCAGATGAGCGTGAACCTCGGAATGCCGCAGGCTCCGGTGCGGCCGCTCGCACCGCGCCGGGTCTCCCGTCAGCTGCTGCTGAAGCACCCGACGCACCCGGTCGCGGTCGGCGGGGACGCGCCGGTGTCGGTGCAGTCGATGACCACGACGCTGACCGCCGACGTCAACGCCACCCTGCAGCAGATCGCCGAGCTGACGACGGCCGGCTGCCAGGTGGTGCGGGTCGCGGTGCCCAGCCAGGATGACGCGGATGCGCTGCCGGACATCGCCAGGAAGTCCGGCATCCCGGTGATCGCTGACATCCACTTCCAGCCCAAGTACGTGTTCGCCGCGATCGACGCCGGCTGCGCCGGGGTGCGGGTGAACCCGGGCAACATCAAGGCCTTCGACGACAAGGTGGGCGAGATCGCTCGAGCCGCCGCCGACGCCGGGACGCCGATCCGGATCGGCGTCAACGCCGGCTCGCTGGACCCGCGGCTGCTGGCCAAGTACGGCCGGGCCACCCCGCAGGCGCTGGCCGAGTCCGCGCTGTGGGAGGCGTCGCTGTTCGAGGAACACGGCTTCCGCGACCTCAAGATCTCGGTCAAGCACCACGACCCGGTCGTGATGATCCAGGCCTACCGGCTGCTCGCATCGTCCTGCGACTACCCGCTGCATCTGGGCGTCACCGAGGCTGGGCCGGCCTTCCAGGGCACCATCAAGTCCGCGGTGGCCTTCGGCGCGCTGCTGGCCGAGGGCATCGGCGACACCATCCGGGTCTCGCTGTCCGCGCCGCCCGTCGAGGAGGTCAAGGTCGGGCTGCAGATCCTGGAGTCGCTCGGGCTGCGGGAGCGCGGCCTGGAGATCGTGTCCTGCCCGTCCTGCGGGCGGGCGCAGGTCGACGTCTACACCCTCGCCGAGCAGGTGACCGCCGGCCTGGAGGGGTTGAAGGTCCCGCTGCGGGTCGCGGTCATGGGCTGCGTGGTCAACGGGCCGGGAGAGGCCCGCGAGGCCGACCTCGGGGTGGCGTCCGGCAACGGCAAGGGC
>DATCDE010000042.1 GCA_036510875.1 Actinomycetes bacterium | reverse complement strand
CGGTCGGGCGCCAGCCCTGCTCCTCCGCCCAGCGGGCCAGGTTCGGGCCGGCGGCCACCGCCTCGAGGCAGCCGACGCCGCCGCACACGCAGTCCGGCCCGTTGGGGTCGACCACCACGTGCCCGACGTGGCCGGCGTTGCCGTGCGCGCCGTCCACCACCCGGTTGCCCAGCACCAGGCCGCCGCCGACCCCGGTCGACACCACCATGCCGAGCAGATGCGCCTGGCCCCTGCCGGCGCCACGCGCGTGCTCCCCCACGGCGACGCACACCGCGTCGTTGTGCACCCGCACGGGCACCGTCGAGAACCGCTCGGCCAGCCGCGGGCCCAGCGGGAAGCCCCGCCAGGCCGGGATGTTCAGCGGCGAGACCACCCCGGTCGGCCAGTCCATCGGCCCGCCGCAGCCGACCCCGACACCGGCGACGCCCCGCGGCCCGACGGACGCCGTGACGATGTCCACCAGGCTCATGAGGGCCGTCCACAGCGTGTCGGCGTCGGTGCGCGGGCCGCGCGGAGTGCGGGTGCGCGCCGCCTCCCGGATCCGACCGGTCGAGTCGACCAGCGCCGCGGCCAGCTTGGTCCCGCCGACGTCCAGCGCCAGCACCGGCCGGTCGTCGGTCGTCATGGCGCGGGCTCCGCGGCGCCCACCACGAGCAGGGTGACGCTGAGCGCGTGCAGGTGGTTGCGGCCACCCACCGGCCCGATCTCACCGGCCGCGAAGAACCCGGCCACCGCCGAGGTCCGCAGGCCGGACCGCACCGCCCGGACGTCGTGTCCAGCGTCCCCGAACAGGCCCTCCCCGCGGCCGTCGCAGGAGAACAGCAGCGCCCCGTCCACCGGGTCCAGCTCGCCCCGATCCCGGAACCCGGCCAGCGCGCCGGCCAGGTCGGTGGCCGCGGCGTCCGCGTCACGGACCTGCAGCTGCACCGTGCACCCCACCGGCAGGACGTCGGCCACGACGATGCCGTCCCGTGCCACGTCGAAGCCGAGGATCCCGCGCACCAGGAAGTCGCCCTGCCCCCGCTCGTCGGCGTACTCGTCCATCGACACCCCGACCTGCAGGCCGAGGGTGGCCAGCGCCTGCTCGTCGGGCGGCAGGGTCGAGATGATCTGCTTGACCAGGGCCAGTGCGGGCGAGCCGGCCAGGCCCAGCAGCACGTTGCCGTCGGCGGCGGTCACGGTCATGAGCGGTCCGACCGGGCGGCAGCCCTGGCTGACGACGGTCCGTACCCCGGGGGCGTGCCCGATCACCACGCCCACGGCACCACGGTGGACCACCCGCCCGTCGACGAGCAGCCGGGTCGACCCGGACGCCGCTCCGGAGGCCAGCCCGCCCACCACGCTGAGCCCGGGCAGCGCGTCGTTGGTCTGCAGCACGAACCCCTCGGAGGGGAAGCTCCACGGGTCGGCCAGCAGCAGCGCCACCTGGTCGTCGCAGTGCTGCTGGGGCAGGCCGAGCACGGCCATCGACTCGGGGCTGCGCAACACCTCGAGGTGGAAGGCCCGTAACCGGGCCCCCGGCAGCGCCGCCGTCCAGACACTCACCCCTGAGCGGTGCTGGACCGCCTGGCCGGCCCCGATGACGCCGCTAGCCGTGCAGCCCACCGAGGTCCGCGCGCCGGTGCGCTCGGCGGCCAGCTGCAGCGCCGCGGCCACCTCGTCGGGGTCACCGCCGGCCGCGAACACGCAGGCCAGGTCGGGCGGGCGGCCGTCGAGGGCCGCCACGGCAGCGTCGGCCGCCTCCACCGCGACGGACTCGAGGTCCGTCCCTACGGCGAGTCCGTCCCCGCAGCGCGCCACGGGGCCATCCCACCACGGGGGCGGGCCGCGCGCGCCCGCAGCGGGCCAACTGTCCCCCGTGCGCAGGACGGCGAGGCGACGTACCGTCAGCGGATGACGCAGCCGCCGACCACGCTGGGTGCCCTGCGCTCGTCCGGGCACGTGCACCGCAGCGTCAAGGAAGAGATCCGCGCGAACCTGCTGGCCCGGCTGGCCGACGGCACGGACCCGTTCCCCGGCATCGTCGGGTTCGACCAGACCGTCCGGCCCGAGCTGGAGCGGGCGCTGCTCGCCGGTCACGACGTCGTCCTGCTCGGCGAGCGCGGCCAGGGCAAGACCCGGCTGATCCGCACCCTGGTCGGGCTGCTCGACGAGTCGACCCCCGCGGTCGCCGGCTGCGAGATCAACGACCACCCGTACGAGCCGGTCTGCGGGCGCTGCCAGCGGCTGGCCGCCGAGCTGGGCGACGAGCTGCCGGTGGCCTGGCTGCCCCGCGAGAACCGGTACGGCGAGAAGCTGGCCACCCCCGACACCAGCGTCGGTGACCTGATCGGCGACGTCGACCCGATGAAGGTGGCCCAGGGCCGCACCCTCGGCGACCCGGAGACCGTGCACTACGGACTGGTCCCGCGCACCAACCGGGGCATCTTCGCGGTGAACGAGCTGCCCGACCTGGCCGAGCGGATCCAGGTGTCGCTACTCAACGTGCTGGAGGAGCGGGACATCCAGGTCCGCGGCTACCAGCTGCGGCTGCCGCTGGACCTGCTGCTGGTGGCCAGCGCGAACCCCGAGGACTACACCAACCGCGGCCGGATCATCACCCCGCTCAAGGACCGGTTCGGCGCCGAGATCCGCACCCACTACCCGCTGCGGGTGCGCGACGAGGTGGACCTGATCGGCCAGGAGGCGCACCTGGTGGCCCGGGTGCCGGCCCACCTGCTCGAGGTGCTGGCCCGGTTCACCCGGCTGGTCCGCGAGTCCCCCGCCGTCGACCAGCGCTCGGGGGTGTCCGCCCGGTTCGCGGTCGCCGGCGCCGAGACCGTGGCGGCGTCCGCGCTGCGCCGGGCCGCCCTGACCGGCGAGTCGGACGCCGTGGCCCGGGTGAGCGACCTGCCCGGCATCGTGCCGACGTTGCGCGGCAAGGTGGAGTTCGAGGTCAGCGAGGAGGGCCGCGAGCTGGAGGTGCTCAACCACCTGCTGCGCCGCGCGGTGGCGGAGACCTTCCGCACCCACCTGGGCGCGGCGGACCTCAGCGGGCTGACCGCCCGGTTCGCCGAGGGCGACACGGTGGAGACCGGCGAGCTGGTGCCGGCCGCCGAGCTGCTCCGACGGGTCGGCCCGGTGGACGGGCTGGGCCGCCTGGTCACGATGCTCGGCGAGGACGAGGACTCCCCCGGCGTGGCCGCGGCCATCCTCGAGCTGGCGCTGGAGGGGCTGTACCTGATGCGCCGGATCTCCAAGGACGAGATCGGCGGCCGGACCGTCTACGGCGGCGCCTGATGCCCTGGTGGCCCGGGCGCCCCCGGTGCTCAGCTCCTGCGCTGCAGCTTCACCGCGGTGCCGTACGCGATCACCTCGTTCATCAGGTTGGCGATCTCACCGGACTCGAACCGCATCGCCAGCACGCCGTTCGCCCCGAGCGCAGCGGCGTTGGCCCGCAGCCGCTCCACCGCCTCGACCCGGCTGTCCGACAGCAGCTGGGTGTAACCCCCCTTGGCCTCCCCGCCGAAGACGGTGCGGAACGACGCCCCCACGTTGCTGAAGGCGTTGCGGGCCCGGACCACCATGCCGAAGATCTCGCCGTACACCTCGACGACGTCGTACCCGGGCGCGTCGTTCGTGGTGACGACGAGCACCGCCGGGCCCGAGTGCCGAGCCAGCGGGGCGCCGACGGCCGCGTCCTGCGGCGTCCCGGTGGCGGCCTCCGGCGGGGTCCGGGTCTGCTCGGTCCAGCGGGCGCCGTCCCAGTACCGCAACCGGCCCAGCTCGGTCGGGTCCCGGTACCAGCCTGCGCCAGGGGTCTCGGTCATCCGCGCACCGTAGGCCGGACCGGAGGGCGCTGAGGTGAGCCACGCCTTCCGGTACGGGCCATACGACGACGGGCCGGACCCGCTCGCCCCGCCGTACGACGTCGCCGAGGCGCTGGACCGGATGGGCGACGACGTCCTGGCCGGGTCCACCCCTGCGGCGGCGCTGCGGGACCTGCTCCGCGAGGGCACCGACGGCCTGCGCGGGCTGGACGACCTGCTGCGCCGCGCCCGGCAGCGCAGCGAGCAGTTGCGGCGCAACAACCGGCTGGACGGCACCCTGGAGGAGGTGCGCGCCCTGCTCGACCGTGCGGTCGGCGAGGAGCGGGCGGCGCTGTTCCCCGACCCCGCGGACGACGCCCGCTTCCGGGAGGCCCAGCTCGACGCGCTGCCCTCGGACGTCGGCCGAGCGGTGGCCGAGCTGTCCGAGTACGACTGGCGCTCCCCGCAGGCCGCGCAGACCTTCGAGGAGCTGAAGGACCTGCTGCGCCGCGAGGTGCTCGACCGGCAGTTCCAGGGCATGAAGCAGGCGCTGCGCAATCCCGACCCGGAGCAGCAGCAGCTGGTCAAGGACATGCTGGCCGACCTCAACGCGATGCTCGAGGCGGACGCCAGGGGCGAGCACACCCCGGCGGACTTCGACGCGTTCATGGACAAGTACGGCGACTTCTTCCCCGACCAGCCGCAGAACCTGGAGGAGCTGGTCGACTCCCTGGCCCGGCGCGCGGCGGCCGCCCAGCGGATGATGAACAGCCTCAGCGCCGAGCAGCGGGCCGAGCTGGGCGAGCTGATGGAGCAGGCGCTGGCCGACCTCGACCTGGCGTCGGCGATGTCCCAGCTGGGCGACGCGCTGCGGTCCCGGCGTCCGGACCTGGACTGGGACGGCCGGGTCAGGATGCGCGGCGACAACCCGCTCGGGGTCGGTGACGCCACCACGGCGCTGGCCGAGCTGGCCGACCTGGAGGGCCTGAGCGAGACGCTCGGCCAGGACTACCCGGGTGCCTCGCTCGCCGAC
Source organism: Actinomycetes bacterium (assembly GCA_036510875.1). NCBI lineage: Bacteria > Bacillati > Actinomycetota > Actinomycetes > Actinomycetes bacterium. The sequence continues at coordinate 3,885 of DATCDE010000042.1, read as the reverse complement.
GTCGACGAGGACGCCGTCCGGCGGGCCCTCGGCCGGCAGGCGGTCGACGACCTGGCCAACCTGCGCCGGATCGAGCGCGAGCTGGAACGGCAGGGCTACCTGCAGCGCCGCGACGGCCAGCTCGAGCTGACCGCCAAGGCGGTCCGCCGGCTGGGCCAGACCGCGCTGCGCCGGGTCTTCTCGAACCTGCGCGCGGCCCCCCGGGGCGACCACGACCTGCACGACGCCGGGGCGGCCGGGGAGCTGACCGGGGCCAGCCGGTCCTGGGCCTTCGGCGACGAGCAGCCGCTGGACGTCGTGCGCACCGTGGGCAACGCGGTGCGCCGCGGCGGCCCGGTGGGCGCCGGCGGGCACGTCGAGCTGTCGGTCGAGGACTTCGAGGTCCGCGAGACCGAGCGGCGCACCTCGGCCGCCGTCTGCCTTCTCGTCGACGTCTCCTACTCGATGGTGCTCAACGGCACCTGGGGCCCGGCCAAGCAGACCGCGCTGGCACTGCACGCGCTGGTCTCCACCCAGTTCCCGCAGGACGCCCTGCAGGTCGTCGCGTTCTCCAACTTCGCCCGCGAGCTCACCTCCACCGACCTCGCCTCGCTGGACTGGGACATGGTTCAGGGCACCAACCTGCAGCACGCGCTGCTGGTGGCCGGCCGGTTCCTGGACAAGCACGCGGACAGCGACCCGGTCGTCCTGGTGGTCACCGACGGCGAGCCGACCGCGCACCTGACCCGCGACGGCCGGGCCGCCTTCGACTGGCCGCCGGCGCCGGAGACGCTCGAGCTGACCCTGGCCGAGGTGGACAAGATGACCCGCCGCGGCGCGGCGCTCAACGTGTTCATGCTCGGCGACGAGCCCCGGCTGCGGGACTTCATGGACGAGGTGGCCCGCCGCAACGGCGGCCGGGTGTTCACCCCGGACGCCGACCGGCTCGGCGAGTACGTCGTCAGCGACTTCCTGCGCACCCGGCGAGGGGTGGGCCGCCGGCGCTGACCGGGCCTGCGAGGATGGGCGGCCGTATGCGCACCCTCCGCAACCCCCTCGGCTCCCTGCCGCCCGAGGTGGCGGTCCTGACCGCGGTCGCCTTCTCGGTGGCCCTCGGCTTCGGGATCGTCGCCCCGGCGATCCCGCTGTTCGCCCGGCAGTTCGGGGTCAGCAACTTCGCCGCCGGTGCGGTGATCTCGGTGTTCGCGCTGGTGCGGCTCGTCTCCGCGCCGATCGCCGGGCGGCTGGTCAACCGGCTCGGCGAACGGGTGGTGCTGGCCACCGGGATCGGGATCGTCGGGGTGTCCAGCCTGCTGGCCGGGCTGTCGCACAACTACCCGCAGCTGCTGGTGCTGCGCGGACTCGGCGGGTTCGGCTCGGCCATGTTCACGGTGTCGGCCTTCGCGCTGCTGCTGCGGGTGGTCGGTCCCGACCAGCGCGGCCGGGCCAGCGGCACCTACCAGACCGGCTTCCTGCTCGGCGGCATCGCCGGCCCCGCCTTCGGCGGCCCGCTGACCGCCTGGTCGCTGCGGGCGCCGTTCTTCGCCTACGCGGCCACCCTGCTCGTGGCTGGAACCGTCGCCACCGTGTTCCTCGCGCGCACCGCGCTGCGCGAGCGCGAGGCGGCCGCCCACACCGACCACGCGCCCACCTCCCTCGCCACGGCGATCCGCAGCTCGGCCTACCGGGCCGCGGTGGTGAACAACTTCGCGGTCGGCTGGGCGGTGTTCGGGGTGCGCGCCTCGCTCATCCCGCTGTTCGTCGTCGAGGGGCTGCTGCTTGGCCCGTCGTGGACCGGCGCCGGCCTCGTCGTCTCTGCGGTCGTGCAGGCGGTGGTGCTCATCCCGGCCGGCCGGCTGGTGGACACCCGCGGCCGGCGCCCGTTCCTGCAGGCCGGGGCCGCATTCACGCTGGCCGCCGGGCTGACCATGGCGCTGGCCGGCGGCGCACCGCTGTTCCTCCTCGGCATGGCGCTGTACGGCACCGGCTCGGCGCTGCTCGGGGTGTCCTCGGCGGCCGTCGTCGGCGACGTCATCGGCGGCCGCGGCGGCACGCCCGTGGCGGCGTTCCAGATGGCCTCGGACGCCGGCGCCTTCCTCGGCCCCCTGGTCGCCGGGATCCTCGCCGACACCGCATCCTTCGAGGTCGCGTTCCTGGCCACGGCCGGCGTCTCCGCGCTGGCGCTGCTCAGCACGCTGGTGATGCCGGAGACCCGCCGCGTGCAGCGGCCGGCCTGAGCGGCAGATCCGCCCACCGAGCGCCGTCCCGGACATGTCTCAAGGAATGCGCTCGCCCCCAGCGAGCGCTCAGTACCCCGGAGCCAGCCGGCGCCAGGGGGCCAGCCGCTCCAGCAGCGCGGCCACCCCGAGCAGCAGCGGCTCGCCGCCGTCCGGGGCGACCAGCTGAACGGACAGCGGCGTGCCGGTGCGCGGGTGCACCCCGGCCGGCACCGAGAGGGCCGGGTAGCCGGCGTAGTTCCACGGCGCCGGGTACGGCGCGAAGCGGGCGTCCGCGGCGAACACTCGGGGCCAGGCTCGTTGCCCCCACCGGGCCGCCGCGATCGGCGGCTGCGCGAGGGTAGGGGTCACCAGCAGGTCGAACCGGTCGAAGTACCGGGCCAGCTCGGTGCGGAACGCGTCCCGGGGGAGGTCCTTGACCAGGTTCCGGGCACGGACCTGGTCGCCGAGCCCGACGTGGAAGCGCACCGCGGGGTCCAGCCGGTCGCGGTCCATTCCCTCGGCGTCGGAGGACGCACCGGCGAACCAGCGGGCCAGCACCGGCAGCGGGTTCGCCGGGTAGGGCGGGTCCACCCGCTCGAACGGGTGGCCGGCCGAGGCGAGCAGCTTGACCGTGCGGATCAGCGCTCGCAGGTGCTCGACGTCGAGCGTGACGCCGGTGATCGGGGGCTTCGCCGAGACGGCGACCCGCAGCGGCCGGTCCGGCTCGACGACCACGGCCAGCTCCGGCCGGTCGGCCATCACGGACAGCAGCAGGGCGGCGTCGGCCACTGTGGTGGCCAGCGCGCCGTTCTCGGCCATGCCGTACCAGTCGTTCGGGCCCAGGTGCGCGGGGACCACGCCGCTGCCCGGCTTGATCCCGACCAGGCCGCAGCAGGCGGCCGGGATCCGGATCGACCCCATGCCGTCGGCTCCGTGCGCCACCGGCACCATCCCCGCGGCCACCGCCGCAGCCGAACCGCCGGACGAGCCGCCGGGGGTGCGGGTCGTCTCCCACGGGTTGCGGGTGATGCCGAACGGCGAGTCCGTCACGGCGAAGACGCACAGCTCGGGGACCTTGGTGAGCCCCACGACCACAGCGCCGGCCGCGCGCAGCCGGGCCACCACCGGGTGGTCGGTGGGCTGCGGGAGGTCCGAGGTGAGCGGGGAGCCGTTGCGCAACGGCTCCCCGGCCACCGAGACGTTGTCCTTGATCGCGATCGGGACGCCGGCCAGCGGTGCCGTCGCGAGGTCGGCGCGGGCGGCCACCGCCGCCGCCTCGGCCACGGCCCGCTCGGCCCGCACCACCTGGAAGGCGCCCAGCCGCTCGTCGCGGGCGGCGATACGGGCCAGCGACGCGGACACCACCTCCGGCGCGGACAGCTCCCCGCTGCGGACTCCGGCGGCGATCTCGGTGGCGGTGCTGGGCAGGGCGCTCGGCTCGGCGGTCACGCCTCCGAGCGTACGACCGTCAGCTCGGCCGCGAGCACGGCCGCCGCCGCCTCGGCGTGGTCCGGGGCGAGCAGCCCGGCCGCGGCGAGCACGTAGCGGCGGTCCACGGCCAGCCGGGCACCCGCGGGCACCCGCCAGCCGCCGGCGTGGTCGGACCGGGCCGGCGCCAGGATCTCGGCCAGCCGCTGCTCACTCGCGTGCCGCAGCACGCCGCCGGAGCCGACCACGAGCCGCACCT
>DATCDE010000041.1 GCA_036510875.1 Actinomycetes bacterium | reverse complement strand
ACGCCGGCGTCGAGCGTGTTCATCATCATCCCCGCCGTGCTGGTCGCCGTGGGCGGCGCCTCGTTCGTGGCCTTCGTCGCCGCGGCCGTCGTCGGGGTGTTCATGGCCTACTGCTACGCCGAGCTGTCCTCGGCGTTCCCGCTCGCCGGCGGGGAGTACTCCTTCGCGGCCCGGGTGCTGGGCAAGGGCACCGGCTTCGCACTGTTCCTGATGAACGCGCTCAGCCTGGTGCTCATCATCGGGGTGATCGCCCTGGGGACGGGTGAGTACCTGTCCGCGGCCTGGTCGGGCGGCAACTCCAAGTGGGTCGGCGTCGGCGTGATCGTGTTCTCCGCGGTCGTCGCGGTGCTCAACATCCGCACCAACGCCTGGGTCACCGGCACCTTCCTGGTGCTGGAGATGGCCGCCCTGGTGGTGCTCACCCTGCTCGGCTTCCTCAACGTGTCCCGCCCGGTCACCACCCTGTTCCAGCCGCAGACCGTCGGCACCGGGGGCGTGCTGGTCTCGGTCGGCTGGGGCCTGGTCGCCGCCCAGATGGCGATCGCGATCTTCGCCTACAACGGCTACGGCGCCGCGGTCTACTTCGCCGAGGAGACCCGCAACGCCGCCCGCGGGATCGCCAAGGTGATCATGTGGTCGCTGGCGATCACCGTCGCCGCCGAGCTCATCCCCACCACCGCGGTGCTCCTCGGCGCCCCGGACCTGACCAAGCTGCTGTCCGACCCGGCCCCGATGCAGTACTTCGTCACCGCCCGCGGCGGTGCCACGCTGAACACCATCGTGTCGCTGGCCATCGCGCTGGCCATCATCAACGCGGTGGTGGCCATCACCCTGCAGGCCGGGCGCACCGTCTACGGATCGGCCCGCGACCGGGCCTACCCCGACCCGATCAGCAACGCCCTGAGCTGGGTGCACCCCACCCTGAAGACCCCGCTGCCGGCCACCCTGCTCGTCGGCGCCGCCGCGGCCATCGTCGCCTCCGTCGTCCCACTGAACACGCTGATCACCGCGACCGGCGCCACCCTGGTCGTCCTGTACGTCATGGTGGCGCTGTCCGCGATCGTCGGCCGCCGCAACGGCACCACCGCGCACGCCCACTACAAGATGCCCGCCTGGCCGCTCGCCCCGGTCGCCGTCATCGCCACCCTGGCCTACGTCACCTACCAGCTGTGGCAGGGCAACAAGTGGCAGGTCATCATCGCCGTCGGCGCGCTCGCCGTCGGCTACGCCTACTACTACGCCTACCTTTACCCGCAGCGGGCGCACCGCTGGACCATGCCCGCCGCCCCGCACGACGAGCACGCGCTGGAGGACGCCGGCGCCGTGCTGATGGGACCCATCCTCGAGATCCACGCCCCCGGCGTCGACGACGAGGTGCAGGCGTGAACCCGCAGAACCACTCCCCGGCCGGGGAACCACGGGCCCGCGGCCTCGGCATTCCCCTCGACGGTGAGCCCGGCCCGTGGAACGCCATCACCGACGTGCCCGGCGTCGAGGTCGGCTACCGCACCCTCATCGAGGGGGACGGGCCGCTCACCCCCGGCGCCGGGCCGGTGCGCACCGGGGTCACCGTCGTGCACCCCCTCGGTAAGGACAAGGCTGGGGTCTCGGTTCCCGCCGGGTGGCACAGCTTCAACGGCAACGGCGAGATGACCGGCACCGCCTGGCTGGACGAGGCCGGCGCGCTCTCCCTGCCCGTCGGGCTGACCAACACCCACGCCGTCGGCCCGGTGCACCGCGGCATCATCGACTGGGCCGTCACCCGGCACCCGCACCTGGCCCAGCGCTGGCTCCTTCCCGTCGTCGCCGAGACCTGGGACGGCTACCTCAACGACATCAACGGCCCCCACGTCCAACCCAACACCGTCGTCGACGCCCTCGACCACGCCACCAGCGGACCCCTCGCCGAAGGCTCCGTCGGCGGTGGCACCGGCATGAACTGCTACGCCTTCAAGGGTGGCACCGGCACCGCCTCCCGCCGCGTCCAGCTCGGCCACCACACCTACACCGTCGGGGTGCTCACCCAGGCCAACTTCGGCGGCCGACGCGAGCTCGTCATCGCCGGCCGCCCCGTCGGACGCCAACTCACCGACGACAACCCCATGGAGGACACCGACTGGCTCGCCCCCGCCGGCGCCGGCTCCTGCATCGTCGTCGTCGCCACCGACGCCCCCCTGCTCCCCGGCCAGTGCAAAGCCCTCGCCCGCCGTGTCCCGCTCGGCCTGGCCCGCACCGGCACCACCGGCAGCCACTTCTCCGGCGACCTCTTCCTCGCGTTCACCACCGCCAACGCCGGACAGCTCGACAGCTCCATCGACGACACCACCCTCAACGGAGCCAGCACCCGCACCCTGCAGTTCCTCCCCTGGGGCGCCATCGACCCCCTGTACGAGGCCGTCGTCCAGTCCGTCGAGGAATCCGTCCTCAACGTGCTCGCCGCCAGCCGCACCATGCACGGACGCGACCACCACCGATCCCCCGGCTTCCCCGTCGAACGCATCGCCGAGCTCGTGCTGGGCTGACGGGCCCTCGCCCGGGGCACGCCACACGGACAGGCCTTGGCGCCGGCATCGGCACGGTCCTCAGGTAGGCGACCGCCTCGCTGATCGCGGAGCTCCGGCTGCGATCCGGCTCTGGAACCTTTCTGGCAGCCAAACTGGCAACCAAACTGGCAACGTCGGTCGTCAACCTGGGCTCACCGGTTTCTGACCCTTGCGGGCGGGCACGAGCGTCTGCCTCGCGAGCCCTGCAGTGCCCCCCAGGCGACGGGGCTCGCCCTTCTCCTGGCCCGGACCCCGGGCGGCGCTCGGTTTGACGGAGTTCACTCGCAACGGATCTGGCAACACCGTGACCGGCCCACGGCGACCAACGGACACAGCTGCTTTCGTCAGGCGGTGGCCTTCAGGGACTCCCGACACGCGTGACGCAGGGCCTCCACCGACATGCGCGGCTCCACGATGGCCCGAACGAGCGGGGTGGGGTCGCGGGTGATCCCCAGGACGAGGTGCTCGACTTCGAGGCTGCGCTGATCCAAGGCGACCGCTTCGCGCACCGACAGCTCCAATGCCTTCCGCGCCGCAGGGTCAAGGGGGAGGTGACTGCGTGTGCCGAACCGGCGACGACTACGACTCGTCGACGCGGCCGTCCAGGCGTCCGGCCCGAAATTGGCGGCGACGGCCTGCTTGACAGCGCCCAAGTCGATGCCGATCGCCCGCAACGCCTCGGTGTCGTCACGCTCATCCGCTCCCCCGGCGGCCTCGACCAGGGCTCGCGCCTCGGCGTAGGAGTAGCCCAGCCCGGTGAGGTACCCCTGCGGTCCGAGCATGGCCAGCAGAAAGTGCTCGGGTCGGATCTGGCTGGAACCCAGCTCCTTCGCCTGGGCCATCGCCTCGGCGACGGTCGCCCGGGCGGCCTGGGTGAATCGCTCGAACATGAGCTAGTCCTTCCCGTGCTTCTGGTGCACCGCCTGCCGAGACACCCCGAGCTCGGCGGCGATCTCAGCCCAGCTCCAGCCAAGCCGTCGGGCGTTGGCGACCTGGATGGACTCCATCCGGTCACTGAGCCGGCGCAGCGCCGCCACCGCGCGCAACCCGATCGCCGGGTCGCTCGCCGCCAGCCGTTCGCCGAGCTCGTCATCCACGACCGTCAAAATACGTTGACGGCAGCACTCTGTCAAGACAGGTTGACGGTTCGGGTTCCCGCTGCCGTGAGGGAACGCCTGCTCGAGGTCCGCAAGAACAAGGCGGTGCACCCGCTCGGGGCGGCCAGCGTGCGCCGGGTGCACTCCACCCTGCGCTCCGCGCTGAACACCGCGGTCAAGCGCCGGCTCATCCCGCACAACCCGCTCGCCTACGTCGAGCTGCCCACCGGCCGCCGGCCCAAGGCGGTGGTGTGGACCGACGAGCGGGTTGCCGCCTACGCCGCCACCGGGCAGCGCCCGGCGGTCGCGGTGTGGACCGCGAAGCAGACCGCCACCTTCCTCGACCACGCCGCCGGCGACGACCTGTACGCGCTGTACCACCTGGTCGCGCTGCGCGGGCTGCGCCGCGGCGAGGCGGTCGCGCTGCGCTGGACCGAGGTCAACCTCGACGCCGCCCAGCTGACCGTCGACCGGCAGGTCGTCCAGCTCGGCTGGCAGACCGCCGAGTCCCCACCCAAGTCCGGCAGCACCCGCACCATCCCGCTGGACGCCACCACCACCGACGTGCTGCGCGTCCACCGCGCCCGCCAGGCCGGCTGGCGGCTGGCCGCCGGCCCCGCCTGGGTCGACACCGGGCGGGTGTTCACCCACCGCGACGGCACCGGCCTGCACCCGCACGCCGTCACCGCCCCCTTCCGCGAGCTCACCGCGCAGGCAGGGCTGCCGCCGATCCGACTGCACGACCTGCGCCACGGCGCCGCCACCCTGGCCCTGGCCGCCGGGGCGGACCTGAAGACTCGCTCGGAGATGCTCGGCCACTCCACCATCGTCATCACCGCCGACACCTACACCTCGGTGCTGCCCGAGCACGCCCGCACCGCGGCGGAGTCCACCGCGGCGCTGATCGCC
>DATCDE010000040.1 GCA_036510875.1 Actinomycetes bacterium | reverse complement strand
ACTCGTCTCGTCTGGCAGCAACCAGCCGAACCTCGCTTCACCCTCGGCCGGTCACGCTGGCGACCACGACACCAAGCGCGCGCCCGACGCTGCCACCACGCAGCTCGAGGAGCCGCCCCATAAGTGCGGCTGTAGTACTAGTCGCCCGGTTCGTCGTCCTCGTTGCGTCGCTCCTCGCGCGCGTCGGCCTCGGCCTCGCGCAACTCCTCCACCGACATCGGCGGGATCACGGTCAGCTCGGTTGAGGAAGCGTCCGGCAACGTGGGCGCCAGGATCTCCATCTTCTCGTCCACGACCACGACCTCGCCCTCGAGCACCCGGATCGGAGTCTCCCGGTTGAGCACCTCGCCGGTGAAGAACGCTGGGGATCGCCACTTGGAGACGAACATGAGGGCCAGACCGACGATCAGTGACCCGACCGACAGCACGAAGATGCCTCCCGTGTGCCAGCCGAGCAGGTTGACGACAGTGAAGCTGTTGTCCGCGTTGGCGTTCTGGTACGCGGTCCACACGAAGGCCGCGAGCAGGATCAGCCCACCCAGTAGCGGGGCGACGACGCGGACCCACGTGTCCCTGGCAGATTCACCGCGGTCGTTGCGGAAGTACCAGGCGGAGGCGAAGCCGGTCAGCCCGTAGTAGAACGCGATGAGCAGGCCGACGGCTGAGGCCGAGTCGGCGAGGATGTTGTCCGAGATCGCCGCCAGCGCGCCGTAGAAGGCGATGGAGACGCCGCCCATCACGATCGTGGAGACCGTCGGGGTCAGGAACCGGGGGTGCATCCGGGAGAAGTTCGGTGGCAGGGCCTGATACGCGGCCATCGACAGGGTCGTGCGAGCGGTCGGCAGGATCGTGGTCTGGGTGGACGCGGCTGCCGAGGTCAGCACCGCGATGATCAGTATCTTGTCCAACCCGCTGCCCAGCACCTGCGAGCCGATCGCCGCGAAGACGTCGCTGCTGTTCTCCTCGAGCACCTTCGGCCCGGCGAAGGCGAGCGTCGCGGTCGACACGATCGCGTATGTGGCCAGCAGGATCACTGTCGAGATGACGGCGGCCCGGCCAGGGGTCTTCGCCGGGTCCTTGGTCTCCTCGTTGACCGACACGGCGCTGTCCCAGCCCCAGTAGATGAAGACAGCCAGCAGCAGTGAGGCGCTGAACGCGCTCATGCTGTCGATGTGGAACGGGTTGAACCAGGACAGCGAGGGCTTCACCGCGGTGGCCGCAGCGTGGCCGGTGTAGACCTTGATGAGCGCGATAACGCTGAACATGACGAGGAAGACCACCTCGACGGACAGCATCACGAACTGGAACCGCGCCGAAACCTCGATGCCCCGATAGCACACGTAGGTCAGCAGAACGATCCACGCCGCGCCGACAAGGAACACTGGCCACTTCTCGTTCGCGAGCCCATCGGCCCCGAACAACTGGAAGAAGTACGACCCCGCGATCTGCGCCAGACTTGCCATCACGATCACGTCGGCAGCGACGATGCCCCAACCACCCATCCAGCCGGTCATGGGTCCGAACGCCTTGGTGGCCCAGGTGAACGTCGTGCCGCAGTCGGGGGCCACCCGGTTGAGCTCGCGATAGGCGTAGGCGATGAACAGCATCGGGACGAAGGCCATCACCATCACGATCGGGGTCTGGAAGACCACGATCGCGACGACCGCTCCGATGGTCGCGGCCAGCGAGTACGCGGGGGCCGTCGACGAAACCCCGATAACGACACTTGACAGCAGTCCCAGTGCCCCCGTCCTCAGGCCCTTGCCACCGCCTCCGACGCCAGAACTGGTTGGCTCGCTGATCATCGTCATGGACGACCTCCGCCGCTCTCCCCCGCACCCCGTGGACTTGACCTCATCCCCGCAAGGTAGATGCGCGCGGGATGCCAGGTCAGCCGTTTGAGTGCGCGAGTGGGTCCTGCCCGCGCGGGAGTACGGGCACTTTGACCCGGCCCGAGGTGCCCCGGGGCGAGTCTCGTGCCCCCGGGCCGTGCAGAGGCGGGGGTCTCGATCGGGACACGGCTCACGAGCTCCAGCTTTGCTGTGCCCGTTCCGGGCGGGTTCATGGCCGGTGGCCGGCCCAGTTCCACCCTGAGGTGACCGCCGGAGACGTCGCAGCCTGGGCGCGCGCCTGCCCCACGGTGGTCACCGATGGAGGGCGCGACGGCAACCGGGTCGCAGTGGAGGGACCGCCCGCGGGCCTGTCGTCCGATGCCGGGCGGTGCAGGTACGACACAGGCAGCCCACGCGATGCCAGCGGATCCGACACGGCGCTCGGTTTCGTGCCGGGACGTACAGTTGCCCAGTGCTACGCGCCGTCGGCAACATCCTCTGGTTGGCCTTCTCCGGCTTCTGGATGGCCCTGGGGTACGTGGTCGCGGGGGCGATCGCCTGCGTGTTGATCGTCACCATCCCGTTCGGCATCGCCTCGTTCCGACTCGCCGGGTACGCGTTGTGGCCATTCGGTCGCACCGTCGTGTGGAAGCCCAGCGCGGGTGCCGCGTCGACGGTTGGCAACGTCCTGTGGCTCATCCTGTTCGGGTGGTGGCTGGCACTCGGGCAGATCGTGGCG
>DATCDE010000039.1 GCA_036510875.1 Actinomycetes bacterium | reverse complement strand
CGGTGCGCGCCCCGGTCGGCGAGGTCGAACATCGCGAGCAGGCGCCGCGCCCGTGACCTGCTCTCGGCGCGCGAGTAGCCGCGCATCAGCGCCGGCAGGTAGACGTTCTCCTCGGCGGTCAGCTCGCCCAGCAGCGCGTACTCCTGGAAGACGTAGCCGAGCTTCTCCAGCCGCAGCGCACTTCGGCGCGCCTCCCGCAGCCCGGTCACGTCGACCCCGTCGATGACGATCTGGCCGGCGGTCGGCACATCGATCAGACCGAGCTGGCGGAGCAGCGTCGACTTGCCCGACCCGCTCTTGCCCATGATGCAGACCATGTCGCCGGCGGCGACGGAGAACGACACCCCACGCAGCGCCGTGACCGAGGTGTCACCCGACCCGTACACCCGGACCAGCTCCCGGACCTCCAGGGCCAGCCTCGTCACTGAGCCAGCACAGCAGGCCCCGCGGCCGGCGGGAAGGGACTTAGTGCTGCACTGCCGCCAAGCGCGGCGGGGCCGGGGCGGGGATGACAGGATCGGCGCCGTGACCGGTCCCTACGCGATAGCGATCATGGTGGTCGCGCTGGTGCTGGCGGTGTGGGCGCTGGTGCTGGCCGCGCTGCACCGCCGCCCCGGGGTGGCGCTGCTCATCGGGGCGGCGGTGCTCGAGGCGATGCTGGTGGTGTTCCTGATCGGGGGGATCGTGCAGATGGTCGGCAGCGACCGCTCGTTCGCCCGCGCCGAGTTCGTCGTGTACCTGCTGGGTGCCCTGGCGATCCCGCTGCTGGCCTACCTGTGGGCGTGGGGGGAGAGGTCCCGAACCGGCCCGCTGGTGATCGCGTTCGCGTTCCTGATCACCCCGGTCATGGTGATCCGGGTGCAGCAGGTGTGGGCGGGCCCGCATGGCTGACCAGGGCGGCGAACCGTCCCCCGCCCCCACCGGCCAGGGCTTCGGCCGGGTGCTGGTGGCGGTCTACGGGCTGTTCGCGCTGGCCGCGACCGCCCGGTCGGCGGTCCAGCTCGCGACCAACTTCTCCGCCGCGCCGCTGGCCTACCTGCTGTCCGCGTTCTCCGCGGTCATCTACCTCGTGGCTACCGTCTCGCTGGCCCGCGGGGACCGGACCTCCCGGCGGGTGGCCACCGTGGCGATCAGCATCGAGCTGGTCGGGGTGCTCGTCGTGGGCGCCGCCAGCGAGCTGTTCCCCGATGCGTTCCCCGACGCCACCGTGTGGACCGGCTTCGGCAGCGGCTACGGGTTCGTGCCCCTGGTGCTGCCGCTGGTCGGCCTGTGGTGGCTGCGGCACACCCGCGCCGCCGGCGGGGGTGGGCTGACCAACCGCCACGCGGGTGCCGATGACTGACCCACGGTGGTGGCCGGGCGGTCCGGGCCGCGATCCGTCAGCGGATCCAGTACAGGAACGCGATGTCGGAGTCCGCCAGCTGGGCGGTGTAGACGGTGAACTCATCGAGCGACCCCTGGAAGGGCCGGTCGGCGGTGACGCCAGTGTTGGTGCCGGGGTTGTTGGCCCCGGTCCAGGACCCACCCCAGCCCCCGAGGTTGCCGCAGCCGGCCCGCCACACGCCGGTGCTGGCCTCAGCGGCCGTGTTGGTGGTGTTGCTCGCGTTGAGGACCCCGTCGATGTACAGCTTGGTGCCGGCGGCGCCGACGGTCCCCACGGCCATGTGCCAGGCGCCGTCGTTCAAGGCCGCTGAGGACTCCACGGTGACGTAGCCGCCGTTGTAGACCCCGAACCAGACCCGGCCGGAGCCGTCCATGTACAGGTGCCGGTCGTACGTGCCGGTCGACGGCACCGCGACGCCCACCCGGGGCTTCTCGAACCCGGCGAGCTTGCCCCCCGCGGTGTAGGTGCTGGGCGCCTTGAACCAGATGACGACGGTCGCCTCGGTCGGCGCGGTGACCAGCGTGGTCGACGTGGTGTTGATACAGGAGTTGGGGCTGTTGAGGGTGACGGCGCTGCTGGGGGTGTCGGTGACCATCGCCCCGGCGACCCCGCGGGTGAAGTACGTGGTGGCGGCGTTCGGGGTCAGGGCGCCGTTGTACTGCCCCGTGCGACCGTTGCCGGAGCTGTCGGCGGCTGTCGTGGTGAGGGTCCCGGTCTCGTCGAGCTTCCAGTACAGGTACGGGCCGAGTGCGTTGACCTGGGTGGTGTAGTCCCAGTTGGGGACGCTCCAGGTCTCGGTGCCGTTGGTCGTCGTGGCGGCGAAGGCCGCGAAGGTCGTCGGCAGGATCAGCATCGACGCGCCGAGGGCCACCACGACCAGCCGGACCGCGAACTGGGCCAGTCTTGGACGCGCGGCGAACAGCCCGAGGCGGCCGGGCAGCCGGAACGGTCGCGAGGCTGCGATCTGCGTGGGTGCGGCTGCGGACGGCGCGACGGCACCGGTCACCGGCAGCCCCCCAGGGGGTGGGCGGTCATCGGGCTCGGCGCCGGCTTCGTCCTCTTCGTGGTCGCGGGCGACCGCCAGGCCGGCCAGCAGCAGGCTGGCCAGGAGCCCGAGCAGCTTGAACCACTGGCCGAGGCTCACCCAGATCAGCGGAAGGCCGACCCAGCGCACCAGCAGCCGACCCAGGCCGCGGACCGCGGA
>DATCDE010000038.1 GCA_036510875.1 Actinomycetes bacterium | reverse complement strand
CCTCAGCAACGCGGGCGACCAGCAAGCAGCCCGGGCGCTCGCCCACGAACTGCACGAACGGTGGCAGCGGGTCCTCGGTCCCGACCACCCCGACACCCTCACCGCGGCGTCCTCGCTGACCGTCGCACTGATCTACCTGGGCGAACACGAGCAGGCCCACGTCGTCGGAGAAGACGCGCTGCCCCGCGCCCGCCGGGTCCTCGGGCCCGACCACCCCGTCACCCTGCGTTTGGCGGGCTCAAAGATCACCCTGACCACGCTTGGACCGACCGTTGGGCTTGAATCGCCGGGCACCGAGCAGGTGGACGCCCCGGGCGAGGACACCCTGCAGCGGCTGCTGCGAACCCAAGGCCCCGACCACCCCGGCTGTAAATGGTCGAATTATGTGGCGCAGTCTGATCGCGCTCTTTGGCGCAATCGAGGTTCGGGCAGCGTTCGCTCCGCTGCCTTGCAGGTCCGTGAGCTGCGAAAACAGGGAGGCAACCGGTCGACTACGCCAGATAATTCGACCAAACTACGCCAAATAGTTAGATCAAAGTGCGCCAGATACTGCGACAAGTGACAGGTCTGCTCGGCGGCGGCCTCGGTGACGTAGTGCGCCAGCACGGCGGGGGGCGTCGGCAGCGGGGGGAACCGCCGGCGCCCGGTCCAGCCGGCGAACCGGTCCCAGTCCGAGCGGTACGCCTTCTTCGTCGCCGCGGCGGTGGAGGCCTCGACCGCGTCCAGCACCCGCGCCAGGGCCTCCGCCGGCAACTGCTGTTCATGATCAACCGCGGGCACCGGCAGGACAAGGGCGGCGGCGGTCCGGTCAGCCAGCCGCCGCAGTTGTTCACTCGGCAGTGCCCCGCCACCAGCCGGCGGCGTCGGTGCGAGGGCCGTGGTCAGGGCAGCTCGGGGACCGGCCGTGACCTCGTGGCTAACACCGCCGGCCGCGTCCGCGGGAGCCGGTTCGGGGCGGTCGATCGAGTCGCTCTCCCCCACCGCGCACCTCCGTCCGCCTCGGTCGCCGCTGCTCACCGCGGGTCGATCTCACGGTAGGGGTCCGGCGGAAAGATCTTGGGGAGGATCGCCGGAGCTGGGGGTTGTCAGTTACAGGTGCTGTTGGGTTACCTCCGATAACCGTTGGTTATACGAGTTGGGCTCCGCGGCCGGGGTGACGCCTGAAAGCGTCGATCGCGCCTCCACCGATCCGGTAGCCAGGATCGAGGCGCTTTGTCACGTGACGCGGGGGGCGGCCGGCGAAGCGCCTCAACGCCCCCATGTCGGCAACCGTCAACCGGGCAGGGCCGACGTCGCACGTCAGCACGTTGGCCCAAAGGTCCGAAGGCGTCCCTTCGTCGGCGGCATCGCGAACCCGCCTGCACGGCGCGGTCCCCCTTACTAGGCCGCGGCGTCCAGCGATGGCCGGGGAGTTGGCGATCCAGCTCCCCGATGACGGCGCGATGATGCTTGGCGATCGCCTCGTCGAACGAGGGCGTGCAACAAGAAGGACCTAGAAAGCTCGATCCGGCGAAGCCGGAATTTTGAGTCAGGTTTGACTTTCTGGGACCGGTTCTGGCGGCGTAGCGTTTAATGTCGCTCGCTCCACAGCGCAACGACAGCGCACCTGACCTGGCACCGACGCACTTCGCGTCATGGTCACCATTCATCGGCGTAGCGAGTAATAACGGTCGGCCCACCTGACCGCGGGTCCCTGCGTGACTGCGTGAGCCTGCCCTTGAATCGGCAGTCGTCGACGGCACGCCTTGTCGGGCTGGGGCGAAGCCCCGTTAGTGATAGAGGCCATCCGAATGGCCTACGGCGCCCGCGATATCCCCGTGCCCACACGGGGAATGATCGGAACACGGGGACGTGAGTGGGCCAAAGGTCCTGCGCCAGCGGGAATTCCGGCCCTACGCGCAACACCGGACACGGGTGTGCATTTACCTGGGCTGGGTTGGGCACTATGTGAGCGACTTTGCGGTGGGGTCAGCAACCTAGGAGACCTGCTGAATAGTGCGAAATCGGCACTTCGCGCAGGGCTGTGAACTGCGACTTTAGGGTTCTCGTTCGCCAGAACTGGTCGTTGTTCATTGTCTCCTAGGACGTAAGACGGCACGGCCGGGAAGGGGTTCATTCGA
>DATCDE010000037.1 GCA_036510875.1 Actinomycetes bacterium | reverse complement strand
CGGCGGCCGCGACCCCGCCGTAGGGCTCGTCCGACTTCAGCCCCATGAACAGCCCGCGCCGCCGCAACGTGTACGGCAGCCCGGCCAGGCCCTCCTCGAAGATCTGGCCGAGGGTGCGCACCCGGTCCAGGAACCCGGGTTGCTCGAGGATGTCCAGCACGGTCAGTGCGGCGACACAGCCGAGCTCGGCGCCGCCGAACGTCGACACGTGCACGAACGGGTGCTCATCGAAGACCGCGTGCGCCTCCCGGGTCATCAGCGCCGCGGTGATCGGCAGCAGCCCTCCGGACAGGCCCTTCGCGGTCAGCACGACGTCCGGCTCGAGGCCCTCCTGCTCGTGGAACCAGACCGTGCCGGTGCGGCCCAGGCCGGTCTGGACCTCGTCGAGGATGAACAGCGCCCCCCGCTCGCGGCACAGGGCCTGGACGCCGGCCAGGTAGCCAGGCTCGGGGATCGGCATCCCGAGCGTGGCCGGGATCGGCTCGAGCAGCACGGCCGCGGTGGTGTCGTCCAGAGCCGCGTCGAGGGCGGCCAGGTCGTTGAACCGGACCTGCGTGAACCCGGGCAGGTTCGGCCCGAAGGGGTCCCGGTACTGAGCGTCGCCGGAGGCCATGGCCAGGCCGGTGTGACCGTGGTAGCCGCCCACCGCCGAGATCACGCCGGTCCGTCCGGTGCGGGCCCTGGCCACCTTCAATGCCACGTCCACGATCTCGCCGCCACCCACGCCGAAGACCACGCTGGGCAGCCGGCCACCGGTGGTCGCAGCGAGCCGCTCGGCCAGCTTGGCCCGCCAGCCGGAGACCAGGTGGTCGTTGCCGATGTCGACCGAGCCCATGGCCTCCTGCAGCGCGGCCACCACCCGCGGGTTGCGGTGGCCCAGGTTGAACACCCCGCCGTTGCAGTGGCAGTTGAAGTACCGCCGTCCGTCGAAGGCGTCGTGGAAGAACACCCCGGAGCGCTCGCCCATGACGATGTCCGCACCGAGGGAGGACAGCAGGGTGGCCTTGCCGCGGTCGACCCGGTCGGCGAAGGCCGCGACGGTCGCGGCCCGGTCGGGATACGGCTGCTGCATGGGGATCTCCTCCATCGGCCTTGATCGACACCGCTATGGACCGAACGCTAGGCGCCGGCGGCACGAGGGGCCAGGGCCGACGGTCCCGGCCGGGTCAGTCGTCGGCGCCCTTTCGGGCGGCGGCCAGCACGACCGGCAGCATCCGGTACCGGACGACCGTCTCGAGCGCGATCACGGTCGAGGTCCGCTCCACCGCCTCGACCGCCACGATGGCGTCGATCACCCGCTGAAGGTCGGCGTTGGACCGCGCGACCACCCGGCACAGCAGGTCCCCGGACCCGGTGATGGTGTGCACCTCGAGCACCTCGGGGATCGCCGCGAGCTGCTCGCCGAGCGGGTCGTGGCCACGGATCTGCCGGATGCCCAGCGTCACGAACGCGGTGACCGTGTAGCCCAGACCGGCCGGGTCGACCTCGGGACCCCAGCCCTGGATGACGCCGGAGTGCTCCAGCTTGTCCAGCCGGGCCTGCACGGTGCCTCGGGCGACCCCGAGACGGCGGGAGGCGGCCAGCACCCCGACCCGCGGCTCGGCGGTGAACAGCGCGATCAGTCCGGCGTCCAGCTGGTCCATCGGTCGGCCTCCGCAGGGGGTGGGCAGGGTGCTTCCTGGTGTCCGCCGGCCATGGTCGGCTGACGGACAAGTTGTCCAGTCAACCAGACGAGCGTTGCACATCCTGCCAGGACTGCCCATGCTCCCCTTCCATGACGACGCGCACCGCACCGCTGTCCGCCAGCCGCACCGACGACGACGCGTTCCCGGTCAAGGGGATGGACGCCGTCGTCTTCGCCGTCGGGAACGCCAAGCAGGCGGCGCACTACTACTCGACCGCGTTCGGCATGCGCTGCGTGGCCTACTGCGGCCCGGAGACCGGCGTGCGCGACGAGGCGGCCTACGTGCTCGAGTCGGGCAGTGCCCGGTTCGTGCTCCGCGGCCCGGTCCACACGGAGACCGACCTGGGCAGGCACGTGGCCGAGCACGGCGACGGGGTGGTCGACCTGGCCCTGGAGGTGCCGGACGCCGAGCAGGCGTTCCGCTATGCCGTCGCGCACGGCGCTCGCGTGCTGGAGGACCCGCACGTGCTCGAGGACGAGCACGGCAAGGTGGTGCGCGCCGCGATCGCCACCTATGGGGAGACCCGGCACTCGCTGGTGGACCGGAGCAACTACTCGGGGCCCTACCTGCCCGGCTACCTGGCCCGCGAGCCGATCGTGGCGCCGCCGTCCCAGCGGTTCTTCACCGCGATCGACCACTGCGTGGGCAACGTCGAGCTCGGCCACATGGACGAGTGGGTCGACTTCTACCACCGGGTCATGGGCTTCACGAACATGACGGAGTTCGTGGGCGACGACATCGCCACCGAGTACTCCGCGCTGATGTCGAAGGTGGTCGCCGACGGCACCCGCAAGGTGAAGTTCCCGATCAACGAGCCGGCCATCGCCAAGCGGAAGTCCCAGATCGACGAGTACCTGGAGTTCTACGGCGGGGCCGGCGTCCAGCACATCGCCTTGAACAGCAACGACATCGTCGCCACCGTCCGGGCCATGCGCGCGCAGGGCATCGAGTTCCTGGACACCCCCGGCTCGTACTACGACACCCTCGGCGAGTGGGTCGGGGACACCCGGGTCCCGGTGGACACGCTGCGGGAGCTGAAGATCCTGGCCGACCGGGACGAGGACGGCTACCTGCTGCAGATCTTCACCAAGCCGGTGCAGGACCGCCCCACCGTGTTCTTCGAGATCATCGAGCGGCACGGGTCGATGGGCTTCGGCAAGGGCAACTTCAAGGCGCTGTTCGAGGCGATCGAGCGCGAGCAGGAGCGCCGAGGCAACCTCTGACCGACTTGTCAGGGTGAGGACGACGAATACGCCGTCCTCACCCTGACAAGTTGGCAGGATGCCCCCCGTGGTCCAAGCTGTCGACGCGCTCCAGGAGCCCACCCGGCGGGTCGGCCGCGGCTACCTGACGATCATCGCGCTGGCCAACCTCGGCACGATGATCGCCTTCTTCACCCCGATCCAGAACCTGCTGCCGCGGCTGGCCGAGCAGGCGAGCGGGGGCATGAGCAAGGAGACCGCGCTCGCCTGGATCACCGGCGTGGGGGCGTTCGTCTCGGTGGTGGCCAACCCGCTCGCGGGTGCCCTGTCGGACCGGACGACGTCCCGGCTGGGGCGGCGCCGTCCGTGGGTGCTCGGGGGAGCGGTCCTGGGCCTGGTCAGCATCGCGCTGCTGCCGACGCAGGGCACCGTGCTCGGCCTGGCTCTGCTGTGGGGGGTCGGCCAGGCCACGGTGAACGCCTCGTACGCGGCGATCACGGCGTCCATCCCCGACCAGGTCCCGGTGAGCCAGCGGGGGATCGCCTCGGGGGTGGTCGGCCTGTCGCAGACCGTCGGGGTCGTGGTCGGTGTGGCGATCGTGTCGTTCGTCGTGACCGGCCTCGGCGCAGGATCGGCGGTCACCGGCGTCCTGTTCCTGGTGCTCGCGCTGCCGTTCGTGCTGCGGCTGCGGGACCCGGTGCTGCCGAACGAGCGGCGGCCGCCGTTCGTGCTGGGGGAGTTCCTGCGCGGGTTCTGGGTCAGCCCGCGGGAGTACCCGGACTTCGGGTGGGCCTGGATCACCCGGTTCCTGATCTCGCTGTCCAACGCGATGGCCACCTTGTACCTGTTGTTCTTCCTCAAGGACAAGGTCGGCTACGCCAACCCGGAGCAGGGCCAGACGGTGCTCATCGGGCTGTACGCGCTGGGCACGATCCTCACGGCGGTGATCGGCGGCCGGATGTCCGACGCCAGCGGACGCCGCAAGGTGTACGTGATCGTGTCGTCCTGCGTCATGGCGGTCGCCGGGGTGATCCTGGCGGTCGCGCCGACCTTCCCGGCCGCCATGGTGGCGGCGCTCGTGCTCGGCGCGGGCTACGGGGTGTACCTCGCGGTCGACCAGGCGCTCATCACCCAGGTGCTGCCGGCCGCACAGGACCGCGCGCGCGACCTCGGGGTCATCAACATCGCCAACGCGGCGCCCCAGGTGCTCGCCCCGGTGATAGCGGCGCCGATCGTCACCCACCTGGGGGGCTACCCGGTGCTCTACCTGGGCACCGCGGTCGTGGCGGTGGTCTCCGGGGCCCTGGTGACGAAGATCCGCTCGGTGCCCTGACCCGGCGGCTCAGCCGATGGCCGGCTCGATCCGGCCGGACACCTCGCCCAGCGTGATCGTGGTGCCGTCCGGGCCGGGGGCGCTGGCGCGCAGCACCACGGTGTCGCCGTCCTCGAGAAAGGTCCGGGCGCGGCCCGAGGCCAGCTGCACCGGCTCACGGCCACCCCAGCTGAGCTCGAGCAGCGAGCCGCGCTGGTCGCGCTCCCGGCCCGAGACGGTGCCCGAGGCGAACAGGTCGCCGGTGCGCAGCGACGCGCCGTTCACGGTGAGGTGGGCCAGCTGCTGGCCCGGCGTCCAGTACATGGTGCGAAACGGCGGGCGGGAGACGACCTCGCCGTCCAGCTCGACCTCTATGGCCAGGTCGAGCGACCACGGGTCCGGGTCGGCGAGGTAGGCCACCGGAGTCGGGTCCTGCGCCGGCGGCGGCACCCGGGCGGCGGCCAGCGCGGCGAGCGGGGTCACCCAGGCGGACACCGACGTGGCGAAGGACTTGCCGAGGAAGGGCCCCAGTGGCTGGTACTCGAAGGCCTGGATGTCGCGGGCCGACCAGTCGTTGACCAGGACGACGCCGAACACGTGCTTGGCGAAGGCGGTCGCAGGCACCGACGTGCCCAGCGCGGAGGGCGCCCCCACGACGAACCCGACCTCGGCCTCGATGTCCAGCCGCTGGGACCGGCCGAACACCGGCGGCCGGTCGGGGGAGGGGCGGAGCTGGCCGCTCGGCCGGACCACGGGGGTGCCGCTGACCACGATGGTGCCGGCCCGGCCGTGGTAGCCGATCGGCAGGTGCTTCCAGCTCGGCGGCAGCTGGGCGGCGTCCGGCCGGAAGATCTGGCCGACGTTCTCGGCGTGCGCCTGCGAGGAGTAGAAGTCGACGTAGTCGGCGACCTCCCAGGCCAGGTGCAGCCGGACCTCCGGCAGGGGGAACAGGTGTGGCTGCACCGAGTCCCGGAAGCTGGGCTCGGTGAGCAGGTCGGTGACCCGTTCGCGCACCTCGGCCCACGCGGCCGGGCCGAGGGCCAGGAACTCGTTGAGGCTCGGCCGGGCCAGCACGTGCCCGTGCGGCACCGACACCCGGGCCAGGTCGAGGACGTGATCGCCGATGCGTACCCCGCACCGGGGCTGGTCGCCCGGTCGGGAGAACACGCCGTAGGGCAGGTGCTGGACCCCGAATCCCGAACCCTGCGGGACGGGCGCCCAGGTGTCCGCCGAGGTCGCGGTCACGTCACTCCTTCTCCAGCAGGCCGAGGGCCCGCAGGTCCTCAAGGGGGTCGGTCACGCCGCAGCAGCCGAACGAGACGAACGCCCGGCGGACGGCGGGGATGTCGGCGTCGGCCAGCCGCTCCACGAGCGACTGCGGACGGTGTTCCTCCAGCAGCCCGGTCAGGGTGCCGGCGTCGGCCCCGCCCACCCCGGCGGCCACCGCGGCCAGCACGTTGAGCACACCGTGCTGCTCGAACGCCTCGGGGGTCGTGGTGCGCAGGGCGTGGTGCAGGCCGGCGGTGAGCTTGAACCCGAGCTGGCGGTCCAGGCAGGCGCGCAGGAAGGCGGCCACCTCGGCGCTGGTCGGGTGGGCCTGGGCGGTGGCCCCGCCGGTGCGCAGCTTGGCCCGCTCGGCGCCGTCCTCGGCCAGCACGTCGAGCGCGCTCTCCCAGCCGGGCACCCGCGGGACCTCGACGTAGGCCTGGGCCGAAAAGCTCAGCTGCTCGAGCAGGAACCGGGCGGCGGCGGCCGGGGGATGGTCGGCCGGCAGCTCGATTTCGACCTGCTGGAGCGTGGCGACGTCCTCACGGTCGAGCAGCAGGTTGCGAGCCTCGGCCAGCCCGATCAGCCCGCCCTCGTCGGCGATCAGCCCGATCCGCAGGTCGTCGCCGGGACGGGTGGCGGCAAGCAGCTCCTCGACCTGGCTGGCGCGCACGAGCAGCGGCCCGATCGCCTCGGCGTACCAGGCCCGGCGGTGTGCCCGATGCTCGACGACGGCGTCGGCGACGCTGGCGTTGCCCGGGGGGAAGACCGCCGCGTCGTCGACGAGCCCGGCGACGAGCGCCCGACCGCGGTCGGGCGTGGACGTGGTTGACACGTCGCCGACGCTAGCGGATCGTTCTGTTACAGGACAACGAGTCCGATAATCGGACCCTCGTAGGAGGCGCAGGTGGCGTACTACCGGTCGGTCGGCGAGGTCCCGCACAAGCGGCACACCCAGTTCCGGCGTCCCGACGGCGGGCTGTACGCCGAGGAGCTGATGGGCCAGGAGGGCTTCTCGAACGACTCGGCGCTGCTGTACCACCGGCACCTGCCGACCGCGATCGTCGGCGCGGTGGCGGTCGAGGAGTCGCCTGTGCGCAGCACCGAGCCGAACCAGCCGCTGCTGCCGCGGCACTATCTCACCCACAAGCTGGACACCTCCGGTGCGGACGCGGTCACCGGTCGCCAGCTGCTGCTCGGCAACGCCGACGTCCGGCTGCTGTACGCCCTCGTCGACACCGTGTCGCCGCTGTATCGCAACGCCACCGGCGACGAGCTGGTCTACGTCGAGGCGGGCGGGGCCCGGGTGGAGACGGTGTTCGGTGTGCTCGACGTGCACACCGGCGACTACGTCGTGCTGCCGACGTCGACGACCCACCGCTGGGTGCCGACCGGCTCCGGGCCGCTGCGGCTGTTCATCGCGGAGGCGTCCGGGCACGTGGGGCCGCCGCGTCGCTACCTGTCGCCGCGCGGGCAGTTCCTCGAGCACGCGCCGTACTGCGAGCGGGACCTGCGCGGGCCGACCGGACCGCTCATCGCTGACGGCGAGGATGTCGAGGTCCTGGTGCGGCACAAGCAGGGGCTCACGCGGTACACCTACGCCAACCACCCGTTCGACGTGGTCGGCTGGGACGGCTGCCTGTACCCCTGCGCGTTCGACATCCACGACTTCGAGCCGATCACCGGCCGGGTGCACCAGCCGCCGCCCGTGCACCAGACCTTCGAGGGCCCGAACTTTGTTATCTGCTCGTTCGTGCCCCGGTTGTTCGACTACCACCCGGAGTCGATCCCGGCGCCGTACAACCACGCCAACGTGGACAGCGACGAGGTGCTGTTCTACGTGGGCGGGGACTTCATGTCCCGCAAGGGTGCTGGTATCGAGCTCGGCAGCATCACGCTTCACCCGAGCGGCTTCACCCACGGACCGCAGCCCGGCAGCGTCGAGGCGAGCATCGGCAAGGCGGCCACCGACGAGTGGGCGGTCATGGTCGACACGTTTCGCCCGCTGGAGATCGCCGCGTCCGCCCGGCTGGCCGAGGACCCCGGCTACCCCTGGACCTGGGCCGGCCGCACCCACGACCTGGGCAGCACGTCGGGCTGACCCGCGCGCATCACGGCCGCGTCACACCCGGGCGGCCAGCGCGAGCAGGTCGGCGGCGCAGCGGTCCGGCTGCTGGGCGTGCAGGTCGTGGTGCGCCCCCACGTACCAGGCCGCTTCGGCCCGGTGAATCGTCGCGAGCGCCTCGGTCACCGGCGTCGGCCCGGCCGGGACCTCCGGGACGGCGGCCATGAGCAGCGTCGGGACGCCCACCCGCGGGTAGAGCGGTCGGGGGTCGTCGGCCCACAGCGAGTGCAGGATGCTGCGATGGTGCTCGCGGGACAGCCGCGGGCGCACGGTGCCGTCCGCGGTGTCCTCGAAGTTCGCCAGCGCGCCGAGCCGGCCCTCGTCCGGCCAGTCCAGGTGCCACTGCCGCGACCGGGCCTCCAGCTCGTCGCGGGTGAGGGGTCCCAGGGAGGGAGGGGCGAGCACCGCCCAGCACTCCTCGAAGGTGGCGAACCGCTCGGACAGGTGGATCCAGCCACCGTCGACGAGCGCGCAGGCGGCGACGCCGCC
The DNA here is from genome assembly GCA_036510875.1 of Actinomycetes bacterium. Taxonomy (NCBI): domain Bacteria; kingdom Bacillati; phylum Actinomycetota; class Actinomycetes; species Actinomycetes bacterium. The sequence continues at coordinate 15,536 of DATCDE010000037.1, read as the reverse complement.
GTGCTGCGCGGCCAGCGTGAGCACCACGTTGCCGCCCCAGGACTGCCCGGCGACCAGCGGACGCCGGTCCCCGGACCAGCCGAGCGCATGGCTCAGCGCGGCCAGGTCGGCCGCCGCCGTCGCCGTGTCGTAGCCGGTCGGGGTCACCTCGGACCGGCCGTGCCCGCGCAGGTCCACCGCCGCCACCTCGTGCCCGGCTGCCGCGACGCGGCGGGCGACGCCGTCCCACAGCCGCGCGTTGCTGGCCAGCCCATGGACCAGCAGGAACGGTCGCCCGGGTCCGTCGGCCCGTCGCAGGGCCAGCCTCGGTCCGTCGGGCGCCCGGATCGTGTCGTCCCGCAGAACCGGCGGGCCGGACGGGTCGGCGCGCGTCATGCCGCACTCGCGGCGATGGCGTCGAGCGTCCTGGCCACGGCGACGGACTCGGTGACGGGGAGCAGGTAGGCGTCCCGGCCGGCGACGCGAGCAGACACCGCCTCGACCATCAGCAGGTAGGCGTCACAGGGCACGAACGCCTCCTCCCGCAGGCGGCCGTCCTCGACCACCCGGAGCACCGACGGAGCCCGCCAGGAGGTGAACGTGGCGTCGGGCAGCTCCACCTGCAGTCCGGGAGCCTCGATGCGCAACGCCTGCGACTCGGGCTGGTCGATCGACGCGACAACCTCGGCCCGGCTGTCACCGGCGGTGAGCGCGGCGGTGGTGGTGAGGTCGACCCCGGTGCGGCCGCGTCGCTGCTGGGCGCTGAGCACCGAGACGTCCCCGCCCAGCGCCCACCGGGCCGCGGCCACCGCGTAGCAGCCGACGTCGAGCAGGGCGCCACCCCCGCGATCAGGGTCGAGCCGGTAGTTGCCCTCGGGCACCCCGGAGAAGGTGAACCTCGACCGCACCGAGCGTGGACCTCCGGCGCCCACGACCAGGGCCTGCGCGCGCCGGGTCCGCGGGTGCCAGCGGTTCCACGCGGCCTCGACGAGCAGCCGCCCGGCGGTCGCAGCCTCGTCGGCCATCCGGGTCGCCTCGGTCGCGTCCAGCCCGAGGGGCTTCTCGCACAGCACATGCTTGCCCGCCCGCAGGGCGGCCAGCACCCAGGGCAGGTGGTCGCTGTTGGGCAGGGCCACGTACACCACGTCGACGTCGTCCGCGGCGCAGACCGCCTCGTAGGAGGCGACGGTGCGGACCGGCTCCAGAGCCGCGGCCCGGCCGGGATCCCGCGCGCCGACCACCTGGAGCGTCGCCCCCTCGGCCGCATGGACCGCCGGAGCGAGGGCGCGGGTCGCCACGTAGCCGGCGCCCAGGAAGCCCCACCGCACCGGGCGTGGAGCGGTCACCGCGGGGTGACCGGCCGGCCGTCGTCGGCAGCGGAGGCCCGGGCCGCCTCCATCACGGCGAGCACCCTCCTGGACTGGAGGCCGGTGACGCCCATCGGCAGGCCGAGGCGCACCCGGTCGGCGACCTCCCGGTGGAAGCCGTAGGGCTCCGGGGCCGGGGTGGCCACCCGCGTGACGCTGCCGTCGGAGCCGTGGAGCTCCAGCAGGGGGGGTGAGTCAGCCGGGGCCAGCAGGTCCTCCTCGAGCGTCCCGATGTCGTTGCGGGACACCACCTTCTCCCGGCGCCAGTGCCCGACGACCGCACCGGACGTGCCCAGCACGTACCAGCGAGGCTTGAGGGCGGCCGCCAGGTCGGAGTGCACGAACTCGGCCTCGACGCCGTCGACGAACCGGACCGTGACCCGGGAGTGGTCGGCGTTGGTCACGTCGAACCAGCGGCGCTTGTGGGTCGCGGCCGTGACGTGGGAGATCTCGTTGGGCAGAAGGTCGAGCACCTGGTCGAGGACGTGCGAGCCCCAGTCGTAGAAGGCGCCCCCCGACACCTCCTCGTCGGAGTGCCACAGGTTGCAGGGGTGCCCGTAGCCGCCGACGAACGTCTCCACGTGGAACAGGTCCCCCAGCGCCCCGGAGCGGACCAGCCGGCGCAGCCCGAGGTAGTCCGGGTCGTATCGGCGGTTCTGGTAGACGACCGCGAGCCGACCGGTGGCGTCCGCCTCGGCGAGCACCGCGTCCGCCTCGGCGGTGCGGATCGCGAAGGGCTTCTCCACCACCACGTGCTTGCCGGCGCGCAGCGCCCGAAGGGCCCACTCCGCATGGGTCCGCGGCGGGGTGGAGACCACGACCAGGTCGACGTCGTCGCGGTCGAACAGCGCCTCCGCCGAGTCGGTCAGGGCGACACCGGGGGCGGCTGACCCGGCGGCGGCCAGCCGCTCCGCCGAGGTGTCGCAGACCGCGGCGAGCGACAGGCCGGCCACGGAGCGGACCGCTCGGCTGTGCTCGTGCCCGATCGCGCCATACCCGAGCAGACCCACCCGGACCGGGGGCGCGTCGGGGACCCCGGCCACCAGGCGCAGCAGCTGCACCAGGGCCCGGGTGGACGACCGGTCGGCGACCGCGTCGACCTGGGTGCCGAGCGTCCAGACGGCGGTCGCGGTGGCCGGCCGCCAGGAGAGCACCGGGTGCTCTGCCAGGCCGATCCGCGCGGCGAGCAGCACCTGGACGTCGTCGGCGGTCTTGTCCACCAGGACCACCCGGTCGGTCAGGTGGTCGTGGTGACCCATGTGGCCGCCGCCGGAGTGCTGGTGGGCCACCGGGAGCAGCGCCGGCAGGGTGGCCGCCCCCGGGCGCACCCGGATGTCGTGCACCGGCGTGGTGCCGCCGAGCAGCAGCCCGGCAGCCTCCGCAAGCACCCCGTCGGGGTCGGCCTCGGTGATCGTGGGACCGGCGACGACGGTGCGGACGCCGGGGTCGGCCAACGCACGGGCCAGGTCGGCCGTCAGCGGACGGTCGGCCCACACGACGACGATGTCGGCTGACCGGAGGTCTCCGGCGCCGGTCGGCTCGCCGGCGTCCACCAGGCCGGCTGCGGCGAGGCGGGCGCGCAAGCCCGCGACCTCGGCGGCCAGCCCGGAGTGGGCGAGGTCGACGACCCAGGCGACGCGCGGCACCCCCCGACAGTAGGGGAAGGTCGCCCAACCGGCCACGGGAGGCGGCTCGGCGGCCGCCGGAGGACTGCCGGGCGGGTCAGGCCGGCGACAGGCAGCGCGCCGGCAGCTCGAACCAGCGCAGGTGGTCGAAGTCGTCGGACAGGCCGGTCCGGCCGGTGTCCTCCTCCGAGACCGTGGCGGTGTCGAACCGCTCCCGCGCCTCCTTCAGGTACCCCTGCAGGGCCGACTCGGGCGCCGTGTCGCGGTGGTGCGGGTAGGCGAGCGCACCGTCCGGGTCGTAGCCGACGTCAGACAGCCGCAGCGGCGGCTCGATCGGTCCGTTGCGGTGTCGCCACAGGCCACTCTCGGGCAGGAACCGGTAGTCGGGCAGCAGCTTCCAGCCGTGCTCGGCCACCAGCGCGACCGCCTGGACGACGTAGTCGAAGACCGGCTCGCTGATGAAGTAGTTGAAGTTCACCCGTACCCAGCCGGGCTTGATGCCCTCGCAGCCGTGGGCGATCTCCCGCTCGTACTCGTGGCTGCGCTCGATGTCGATACCGAGCAGCCGGTGCCCGTACGGCCCGGCGCAGGAGCAGCCGCCGCGCGACTGGACGCCGAACAGGTCGTTGAGCAGTGCCACCACGAAGTTGTGGTGCAGGTACTTGCCGCTGGGCCGCTTGATCACGAACGACACGATGGACAGTCGCTCGGAGTCCAGGTTGCCGAGGATCTGGATGCTGGGCACGGCGCCCCAGGCGGTGACCGCCCGGTGCAGGAAGTCGGCCTCGTGCGCGCGGATGACGTCCACGCCGACCGCCTGCTTGAGCTGGAACACGAGCCCGGCCCGGATCGACTCCACGATCGCCGGGGTGCCACCCTCCTCCCGGTGCACCGGGTCGGAGAGGTACATGTGATCGTCCGGGTTGACGTAGGCCACGGTGCCTCCGCCGACGACGTCCGGCACCCGGTTGGTGAGCAGCTCGCGGCGCGCCACGAGCACTCCCGGTGTCCCCGGCCCGCCGATGAACTTGTGCGGGGACAGCACGATCGCGTCCTTGTAGGCCAGCGGGTGCTCGGTACATCGCGGGTTCATCTCGATGTCGACGTACGGCCCGGCCGCCGCGAAGTCCCACACGGCGAGCGCGCCGTGCTCGTGCAGCAGCTGGGAGATCCGGTGGGTGTCGCTGACGATGCCGGTCACGTTGGACGCCGCCGAGAACGAGCCGATCCGCAGCGGCCGGTCGGCGTACCGGACGAGCTTCTCGACCAGTCGGTCCCGGTCGATGTGGCCGTCGCGGTCCTCGGGGATCCGCACGACGTCGGCGATGGACTCCCGCCAGGGCAGCTCGTTGCTGTGGTGCTCGAACGGCCCGATGAAGACCACCGGTCGGTCGGCCTCAGGGATGCGCTCCATCGCGTGGTACCGGTCCTCGAACGCCGAGGGGATCCGCAGACCGAGGATGCCGAGCAGCCGGTCGATGGCCCCGGTGCATCCGCTGCCCGCGAAGATGACGCAGGTCGACTCGTCGCCGTTGACCGCCCGATGGATGATCGCCCGGGCGTCCTCGCGCAGCCGGGTCGTCTGCAGCCCGGTCCCGCTGGACTCGGTGTGGGTGTTCGCGTATCGCGGCAGCACCTCGCCGCGGATGAAGTCCTCGACGAAGCTGAGTGCGCGCCCGCTGGCTGTGTAGTCGGCATAGGTGACCCGACGCGGGCCGTACGGCCCGGGCACCACCTGGTCGTCGCCGATTACCCCCTCACGGATCCGGGCCAGCAGCGGCGGCTCGGGCAGCGACGGGTCACGGGGCGGGACGACGACCATGCGACGAGGGTACGGCCGCTACTGCAGCGGTCCAGCGGTCTAAGGTCATGGCCGTGGCCCAGGACCCGGATCAGCGTGCCGGGGACGCCGACCGGGAGCGGACGGCGGAGGTGTTGCGGCGCGCCCACGCGGAGGGCCGGCTCGACCTCGACGAGTTCGACACCCGGCTCGGCCAGGCCTATCAGGGCGCGACGATGGGTGAGCTGGCCGAGCTGACCCGCGACCTGCCGGCCGTGCCACAGCCAGCGCCGGCTCCGGTGCCGACGACCGCCGAGGGGTCGAAGGTCCTACCCCATGGCGGCATGCGCAAGGCGTGGGCGGCCTGGGCCACCGTGGTGCTGATCTGCACGGTGATCTAACGAGGCCATCTCCTCCAGCAGCACTCAGGGGTTCTGGCCGATCTGGGTCGCCGGCCCCTGGGGGCCGTGCTACTGGCGCGCACGCTGTTCCGGCCGTAGCGCGACGTGTCGATCGCGCCGCCCCCTGACGGTGCCCGGATGGCCCGGCACGCGGCCACCAGGCGGCGCACCGTCGCTGGGACCCGGACCGACCGCGTCCCCTGGGCGATCGGCTCCCTGTTCGCCGGGCTGTACAGCGCGCTGTCGCTGCTGCGCTACCAGTACTTCGTGGTCCCGTCGTGGGACCTCGGCATCTTCACCCAGGCGGTGCGCAGCTACGCACAGGGCCACGCACCGGTGGCCGACATCAAGGGGCCCGGTTTCGACGTCCTGGGTGACCACCTCAGCCCGATTCTGGCGGTGCTCGCCCTGCCGTACCGGGCCTTCCCCACGGCGGGCACCCTCCTGGTGGCGCAGGCCGTGCTGCTCGGGCTGTCCTGCGTCCGGTGGGCCGGCTGGCCATCCGCCGGTTCGGGTCGGTCGCCGGCTCCGCGGTGGCGCTCGCCTACGGCCTGTCCTGGGGCCTGCAGTGGGCGGTCGAGGCCGACGTCCACGAGGTCGCCTTCGCTGTCCCGCTCCTGGCGTTCTCGCTGGAGGCGTTCCTGGAGCAGCGGTGGCGCCGGTCGGTCGCGTGGGCGCTGCCGCTGCTGCTGGTGAAGGAGGACCTCGGCTTCACCGTCGCCGTCCTGGGTCTGCTGCTCGTCGCGGGGGGGCAGCGGCGCCTCGGCCTGGTCACCTCCCTGGTGGGCGCGGCCGGCTCGGTGGTCGCCCTGCTCGTGGTCGTTCCCCGGTTCGCCGAGGCGCACCGGTACGCGCACTTCGGGCAGTTCGGCACCGACGCGGCGTCGAGCGGGCTTGGGTCGGTCCTGGCGCCTGTGCTGCACAACCCGCTGTCCCTGGTCAGCCCCGGGGCCAAGCTGGTCACCCTGTTCATGTTGGCCCTCATCGCGGGCGGGGTCTGCCTGCGGTCGCCGCTGCTGCTGCTGGCGGTGCCGACCCTGTTCTGGCGGTTCGCCTCGGTCGATCCGCTCTACTGGGGGATGCGCTACCACTACAGCGCCGTCCTCATGCCCATCGTGTTCATGGCCTTCATCGACGGGCTGACCCGGCTGCGGGCCGGCCGGTGGGCGCTGGGCCGCCGCTGCGCCACCGTCGCGATCCCCGTCGTGACGACCGCGGCGGTCATGCTCGCGGCCGGGCTGCCGCTCAAGGCCCTGCTGCAGCCGGGCGGCTGGGGCGACGGACGTCGGCAGCACGCCCAGGCAGCGCTCGCGGTGATCCCGAGCGGGGCCGTGGTGGAGACCGACCTCGGCCTGATGTCGCACCTGGTGAGCCGCAACCGCGTCTACTGGCTCGGCCAGGCGACGGGGGTCAGCCCCGACTACGTGGCCGTCGACTCCGGCAGCGGCTGGTCACCTCTCCACGCGGCCGACCTCCCGGCCTACGCCGAGAGCCTGCACCCCGGCTCCCGGTACCGGCTGATCTGGTCGCAGGGCGGGTTCTCGGTCCTGCAGAGGCAGCCCAGCCGGTAGCCCGGGTGGATCCGGCGCCGCACGTCATTGACGTCCGTTGAGGCCGCTGGAACCCTGTGCCATGGATCAAGCGCAGCTGAAGGAGCTCCAGGGCCCGCTGAAGCAGCAGTACCGACAAGATGCCGCGGCGGCGCGGGTGACCCTGTCCGCGACCGGTGACCTGGGGGACGGGCTGACGTGCTCGGTGGAGACCGGGCGCGCCCTCGTCGCGGCCGGTCTGCACCCCGCTACCGGTGGCGACGGGCTCTCGGCGTGCTCGGGGGACATGCTGCTGCAGGCCTTGGTGGCGTGCGCGGGCGTGACCCTGCAGGCCGTGGCCACCTCGTTAGGGATCGACCTTCGGGGTGGTCGGGTCCGAGCCGAGGGCGACCTGGACTTTCGGGGCACGCTCGGGGTTGACCGGGCGGCACCAGTCGGGTTCGCGGCCATCCGGCTGGACTTCGACCTGGACACCGACGCCCCGGCGGACCAGCTGGACACCCTGCTGCGACTGACCGAGCGGTACTGCGTGGTCCTTCAGACCGTGCGCTCCGCACCGCCGGTGACCGCGCAGATCACCGGCGGCCGGCCGGACTGAGCTCAGCCGCCGACGCACTCCACGCCGGCTTCGCGCATCTCGGCGACCGCCCGGGTGGTGGTCTCCTCGGCCACGCCCGCGGTGAGGTCCAGCAGCACCCGGGTGGCGAACCCGTCGGTGGCGGCGTCCAGCGCGGTCGCCCGGACGCAGTGGTCGGTGGCCAGGCCGACCACGTCGACCGCGGTGACGTCGTGGTCGCGCAGCCACTGGCCCAGCCCGGTCCCGTGCCGGTCGGCGCCCTCGAAGCCGGAGTAGGCCGCCTGGTGCCGTCCCTTGGCGAAACAGGCCTCGATCCGGGAGGTGTCCAGCGCCGGGTGCAGCTCGGCCCCCGGCGTCCCCTCGACGCAGTGCGGGGGCCAGCTGGTCACGTAGTCCGGCTCGTCGTCGAAGTGGTCGCCGGGGTCGACGTGCTGGTCGCGGGTGGCCACCACGTGCTCGTAGCCGACGGCGGAGTCGGAGGCCAGGAGGTCGGTGATGGCCGCAGCCACCGCCGCGCCACCGGTCACCGGCAGCGAGCCACCCTCGCAGAAGTCGTTCTGGACGTCGACGATGATCAGCGCTCGGCTCATGGCCAGCCCTCCTCGAAGACCGTGGGGATCGCGGGCTCCCCGCGCTGCAGCCGCACCGCAGTCGCGGGCAGCTCGTCCAACGACCGCTGGTGGCGGTCCCTCGCCTCGGCCAGCGGCTCCGCGCCGACGACCTGGCCCCGCTCGATGAGCGGGACCTGCAGGGCGCGGTCGTCGCCGTCGTCCACCGGGGCCCGTCCGACCCGAAGCACCTCGGCCACCGCGGTGCCGTCGGGCCCGCGCCGGCGCAGCGCCCACTTGCGACCGCCCCGGCCCGGCTTGCCCACCGAGGTCTTGCCCACCGGGCGCCCGTCGACCTCGACCAGCTTGTAGACCAGGCCGGCGGTCGACGCCCCGGAGCCGGTGACGACCGACGTGCCCACCCCGTAGGCGTCGACCGGCGCGGCGGCCAGCGCGGCGATCGCGTGCTCGTCGAGGTCGCTGGTGACGACGATCCGGGTGCGGGTGGCACCGAGCCCGTCCAGCTGCTCCCGCACCGCCCTTGCCTGGACGACCAGATCACCGGAGTCGATCCGTACCGCACCCAGGCCGGGGCCGGCGGCCTCGACGGCCAGCCGCACCCCCTCCGCGATGTCGTAGGTGTCGACGAGCAGCGTGGTCCCGGTGCCCAGCGCCGCGACCTGGGCTGCGAACGCGGCCCTCTCGCTGTCATGGACCAGCGTGAAGGCGTGCGCCGAGGTGCCGGCCGTGGGGATGCCGTGCCGGCGTCCGGCCTCGAGGTTCGACGTCGAGGCGAACCCGGCCAGGTAGGCGGCGCGGGCCGCGGCGACCGCCGACTCCTCGTGCGTGCGCCGGGTGCCCATTTCGATGCACGGTCGCTCCCCGGCGGCGGTCACCATCCGGGACGCAGCCGCGGCGATCGCGCTGTCGTGGTTGAGCACGGACAGGACCAGCGTCTCCAGCAGCACCGCCTCGGCGAAGCTGCCGCGCACCTCCAGGATCGGTGACCCGGGGACGTAGCACTCGCCCTCCCCGTAGCCCCGGACGTCGCCGCCGAAGCGGTAGCCGGCCAGCCAGTCCAGGGTCGGCCGGTCCACCACCCGGCGCTCGCTCAGGTCGGCCAGCTCGCCGTCGTCGAACCGGAACCGCTGCAGCGCTTCGAGCAGCCGCCCGGTCCCGGCCGCGACGCCGTAGCGGCGGCCCTCGGGCAGCCGCCGGGCGAACACCTCGAACACGCAGCTGCGGTCGGCCGCCCCCGAGCGCAGCGCCCCCTCGAGCATGGTCAGCTCGTAGTGGTCGGTGTGCAGGGCCGTTTTCGCGGCGGCGTCCGTCACGCTCGTGAGCCTAGAGGGCGGCGTGCGACCATGGCGCCGTGAGCGTGGCACCGGTCGAGCTGGACGAGCCAGTCACCGACGAGGTGACCCAGCCCGACCGGCCGTGGATCACCCTGGTCTGGAACGACCCGGTGAACCTGATGTCCTACGTGACCTACGTGTTCCAGCAGTACTTCGGCTACTCGAGGGAGAAGGCGACCGAGCTGATGCTCGACGTCCACCACCGTGGCCGGGCCGTGGTGTCCAGCGGGACCCGCGAGGAGATGGAGCGTGACGTGACGGCCATGCATGGCTACGGGCTGTGGGCCACCCTGCAGCAGGACAAGTGACCGTGCGGCACGCGTTCCGGCGGACCCGCCGCGGTGAGGTCGAGCTGACCCTGCGGCCCGAGGAGGCCAGTGTCCTGGCCGACCTGCTCGACCAGCTGGCCGATCTGGTCGCACCGGAGGAGCCGCCGGACGCCGACCCGCTCAACGCGCTGGTGGGCATCGGGACCCAGACCCGCCCGCCGGACGACCCCGCGCTGGCCCGGCTGTTCCCTTCCGCCTACCCCGACGACGACGCGGCTGCCGGGGAGTTCCGCCGCTACACCGAGCCGGACCTGCGCACCCGCAAGCGAGAGCACGCGCTGGCCGCCCGCGCCACGCTGGAGCGGGTCGAGCGGGGCAGCGTGCGGCTGACCCCGGACGAGGCGACGGCCTGGCTGCTCGCACTGAACGACCTCCGGCTGGTCTACGGCATCCGGCTGGAGGTCAGCGACGACGAGCCGGTCGACCTGGAGGACCTCGAGGAGGACGACCCGCGCCTGCTGCCGATGGCCCTGTACCAGTGGCTCACCTACCTGCAGGCCACTCTGGTCGAGGCGCTCGGCGGTCCCGCCTAGGCTGTGCGAGTGCTCATGATCAGTCGCGCCGTCGTCGACGCCATCGTCGGCCATGCCCGCGCGGACCACCCGGATGAGGCCTGCGGGGTGGTGGCCGGCCCGGCCGGCTCGGACCGGCCCGAACGGTTCGTGCCGATGGTCAACGCGGCCCGGTCACCCACCTTCTATGAGTTCGACTCGGCCGACCTGTTGAGGCTGTACCGGGAGATGGACGACCGCGACGAGGAGCCGGTGGTGATCTACCACTCGCACACCGCGACCGAGGCCTATCCGTCCCGCACCGACGTCTCGTACGCGTCCGAGCCGGAGGCGCACTACCTGCTCGTGTCTACCCGTGACCCAGATCACGCCGAGGTCCGCTCGTTCCGCATCGTGGACGGCGAGATCACCGAGGAAGAAGTTCGGCTGGTCGGAACGTTGGACTGACGTCGGCGCCCGGCAGCGGGCGTCCGGCGAGCACGAAACCCCGATCACGAGGAGAGAGCACCCCATGGCCGTCGCGGTCCGCATCCCGACGATCCTGCGTACCTACACCGGCGGTGAGAAGTCGGTGGAGGGCGAAGGCAGCACGCTGGAGGCCCTGATCGCCCACCTGGACGCGAGCTACCCGGGCATCGGCGAGCGGCTGCTCGACGACGGCAAGCTGCGCCGGTTCGTCAACGTCTACCTCAACGACGAGGACGTCCGCTTCCTCGGCGGGCTGGAGACCCCCGTCGCCGACGGCGACGCCGTGACGATCCTGCCCGCAGTGGCCGGCGGGGCGCGCTAGGTGCGCTTCGACTCCCTGCTCGACTCCGTCGGCCGCACCCCGCTGGTCGGGCTGCCGCGGCTGTCGCCGTCCCCCAACGTCCGGCTGTGGGCGAAGCTGGAGGACCGCAACCCGACCGGTTCGGTGAAGGACCGCACCGCGCTGGCCATGGTCGAGGACGCCGAGCGGTCCGGCCGGCTGCAGCCGGGCGCGACCCTGCTGGAGCCGACGTCGGGCAACACCGGCATCTCGTTGGCCATGGCGGCCCGGCTCAAGGGCTACCGGCTGGTCTGCGTGATGCCGGAGAACACCTCGGCCGAGCGCACCCAGCTGCTGCGGATGTGGGGCGCCGAGATCGTCTACTCCCCGGCGGCCGGCGGGTCGAACCAGGCCGTGCGGGTCGCCAAGGGGATGGCCGCCGAGCACCCGGACTGGGTGATGCTCTACCAGTACGGCAACCCGGCCAACGCCGACGTCCACTACCGCACGACCGGTCCCGAGCTGCTCACCGACCTGCCCACGCTCACCCACTTCGTGGCCGGACTGGGCACCACCGGCACGCTCATGGGGGTCGGGCGGTACCTGCGGGAGAAGGTCCCCGGCGTCCAGATCATCGCGGCCGAGCCGCGCTACGGCGAGCTGGTGTACGGGCTGCGCAACCTGGACGAGGGGTTCGTGCCCGAGCTGTACGACCCCTCGGTGTTGACCTCCCGGTTCTCGGTGGGACCGCGGGACGCCGTCCGGCGCACCCGCGAGCTGCTGGCGCAGGAGGGCGTCTTCGCCGGCATCTCGACTGGGGCGATCCTGCACGCGGCGCTGGGCGCGGCCGCCAAGGCGGTCAAGGCGGGGGAGCCCGCGGACATCGCGTTCATCGTCTGCGACGGCGGCTGGAAGTACCTGTCCACGGGCATCTACGAGGGCACCCTCGACGACGCCGAGGCCGCCCTTGACGGCCAGGTCTGGGCCTGACCCCCTTCATGCTGAGGGGGTGGGGGGTGCCTACCCTGGGCGGGTGGCCGACGCACCCATCGGGATCTTCGACAGCGGCGTGGGCGGGCTGACCGTCGCCCGGGCGGTGCTCGACCAGCTGCCGCACGAGCCGGTGCTCTACATCGGCGACACCGCCCGCGGTCCATACGGGCCCCGGCCGATCGCCGAGGTCCGCCAGTTCGCGCTGGAGATCATGGACCACCTGGTCGACCAGGGCGTCAAGCTGCTGGTCATCGCGTGCAACAGCGCCAGCGCCGCGGTGCTGCGGGACGCCCGCGAGCGGTACGACGTCCCCGTGGTGGAAGTCGTGCACCCCGCCGTGCGCCGGGCGGTCAGCGCCACCCGCAACGGCCGGGTCGGCGTGATCGGCACCCGGGCCACCATCGACAGCGGTGCCTACGAGGACGCCTTCGCCGCGGCGCCGCACCTGCAGCTGACCACCCAGGCCTGCCCGCGCTTCGTCGAGTTCGTCGAGGCCGGGGTGACCAGCGGCCCGGACCTGCTGGCCGCCGCCCACGAGTACCTCGACCCGGTCGTCGCGGCCGGCGTGGACACCCTCGTCCTCGGCTGTACGCACTACCCGCTGCTCACCGGTGTCCTGTCCTACGTCATGGGCGAGCAGGTCGCGCTGGTCTCCAGCGCCGAGCAGACCGCCCAGGACGTCTACCGGGTGCTGGCCACCCGCGGGCTGCTCCGGGACCAGTCACTGTCGATACCCGAGCACCGTTTCCTGGCCACCGGCGACCCCGAGGAGTTCACCCGGCTCGGACGGCGCTTCCTCGGACCCGAGGTGGTCCGCGCCGAGCCGGCTGACCTCGACGAGCTGATCGCGGGCGCAGGGGTCGCCCAGTGAGGCTGACCGTCGTCGGCTGCTCCGGCTCCTTCCCCGGTCCGGACTCGCCCGGCTCCTGCTACCTGGTCGAGCACGACGGCTTCCGGCTCGTCGTCGACCTGGGCAACGGCTCGCTGGGCCACCTTCAGCGGTACGTCGACCTACGCGACGTGGACGCCGTCTGGCTCAGCCACCTGCACGTCGACCACTGCATCGACGTCACGTCGTACTACGTGGCCCGGCGGTACCACCCCGAGGGCTGCCCCCCGCGGCTGCCGGTCCACGGCCCTGAGGGCACCGCCCACCAGCTGACCCGGGCCTACGGAACGGCGGACGCCACGGCCAACTTCGAGCGGGTGTTCGACTTCCGCACGCTGGCCGCCGGCGTGCGCGAGCTCGGCCCGTTCCGGCTGACCACCGCGCAGATGGCCCACCCGGTGCCCTGCTTCGGCGTCCGGTTCGAGGCCGGCGGGCACTCGCTCGTGTACAGCGCCGACACCGGGCCGACCGAGGCGCTCGTCGACCTGGCCCGGGGCGCGGACGTGCTGCTGGCCGAGGCCTCGTTCTACGACGGCGACGCCAACCCGCCGGGGCTCCATCTCACCGGCCGGGAGGCCGGCGAGCACGCCGCGAAGGCCGGGGTGGGCCGGCTGCTGATCACTCATGTCCCCCCGTGGCACCGGCTCGACCGGACGCTCGACGAGGCGGCCGGCAGCTTCGACGGCGACCTCGGCGGCGCTTGCGCCGGCGGCGTCCTCGAGCTGTGACCGGCTGACCGCTGCGCCGAGGCCCGTGTCCGTCCTGCGCACGCCGCGCGGCTAGGCTCGCCGGCATGTCCCGCTCCGACGGCCGTGACCCCGGCCAGCTGCGCCCCGTCCACTTCAGCCGCGGCTGGCTCGACCACGCCGAGGGCTCGGTGCTCGTCGAGTACGGCCGCACCCGGGTGCTGTGCGCCGCGTCCTTCACCGAGGGCGTGCCGCGCTGGCGCAAGGGAAGCGGCCAGGGCTGGGTCACCGCGGAGTACGCCATGCTGCCCCGCTCGACCAACACCCGCAACGACCGCGAGTCGGTCCGCGGCCGCATCGGCGGCCGTACCCACGAGATCTCCCGGCTGGTGGGCCGGGCGCTGCGCGCCGTCATCGACTACAAGGCCCTCGGCGAGAACACCGTCGTGCTCGACTGCGACGTGCTGCAGGCGGACGGCGGCACCCGGACCGCGGCCATCACCGGCGCCTACGTGGCGCTGGCCGACGCGGTGGCGTGGGCCAAGGGGCAGGGGCTGGTCAAGGCCGGCGCCGAGCCGCTCATCGGGTCCGTGTCGGCGGTGAGCGTGGGCGTCGTCGACGGCGTCCCGCTGCTGGACCTGTGCTACGAGGAGGACGTCCGGGCCGAGACCGACATGAACGTCGTCGTCACAGGCGAGGGGCACTTCGCCGAGGTGCAGGGTACCGCCGAGGGTGCCCCCTTCGACCGGTCCGAACTGGACCGGCTGCTCGACCTCGCCCTCGCCGGCTGCACCGACCTGGCCCGGCTGCAGCGGGAGGCGCTGGCGTGACCCCGCAGCGGATCGTGCTGGCGACCCGCAACGAGCACAAGGTCGCCGAGCTGCGCCGGATCCTGGCCGACGCCGGCCTCGACGTGCACCTCATGGGCGCCGAGTCGTTCGCCCACCTGCCAGACATCGCCGAGACCGGGACGACGTTCGCCGAGAACGCCCTGCTCAAGGCGCACGCCGTGGCGGCCGCCACCGGCCTGCCCGCCGTGGCCGACGACTCCGGGCTGTGCGTCGACGTGCTCGGCGGCATGCCGGGGGTGTTCTCGGCGCGCTGGTCCGGGCGGCACGGGGACGACGTCGCGAACCTCGAGCTGGTGCTGGCCCAGCTGGCCGGCGTCCCCGACGACCGTCGGTCGGCGCACTTCGCCTGCGCGGCGGCGCTCGCCCTGCCCGGCGGGGAGGAGCGGGTCGTCGAGGGCCGGCTGTCCGGCCGCCTGCTGCGCGCCCCGGCCGGCAGCAACGGGTTCGGCTACGACCCGATCTTCGTGCCGGAGGGCGAGACCCGGACCACGGCTCAGCTGGAGCCGGCCGAGAAGGACGCGATCAGCCACCGCGGCCGGGCCCTGCGCACGCTCGCCCCGGTCGTGCGTGAGCTGGTCTGCCACCGGTCCTGACCAGCCGCTACCGGTGCGGGAGGGGGGACTCGAACCCCCACGCCCGTAAGGGCACCAGGACCTAAACCTGGCGTGGCTGCCGTTACACCACTCCCGCGCGTCCACCGACGCCGAGGGGTCAGCGTATCCGGGAGCCCGCCGTCCACAGGCCGACGGCGGCGACCGCGGCCACCGACCCGGAGACCACCAGCGGGACGACGCCGTGCCCGGGACCGGCGTCCCACAGCAGGCCGGCCCACAGCCCCGCGGCCAGCACCGCGCCGCCGGACAGCCCCTGGAAGATGCCCTGCGCCCGGCCGCGGGACGCCGGGGGGACCAGTGTAGAGATCCAGGCCTTGCCCACGCCGTCGGTGAACCCGTTGAAGCCGCCGTACACGGCCATCAGGGCGACCACTGCCCAGCCGCCGTCCACCAGGCCGAGTCCCAGGTAGCCGACCGCGAAGCAGACCAGCCCCAGCGCGTAGACCCGCGGGCGGGACAGCCGGTCGGTGAGCACGCCGGCCGGGTAGGAGACCAGCGCGTAGACCAGGTTGTACACGACGTAGACGCCGACGACCGCGACGGTCGAGAAGCCGGTCTCGGACACCCGCAACAGCACCAGAGCGTCCGGGAAGTTGACCAGGGCGATCAGCCCCAGCACCACGGTGACCCGCTTGAACACCGGCGGCAGCGGTGCCACCCGCACGACCGGCCGTGCTGCGGACGACGCGGACGGCGCAGGCGGCTGGGCGACCGTCACCGGGTGGTCCTTGG
>DATCDE010000036.1 GCA_036510875.1 Actinomycetes bacterium | reverse complement strand
AAGAGGCTCTCGACACCCCGCTCAGCCCGCCAGATCTCTCCAACGAACCGGGGTCTGCTACTGGGCGCTCCGGTACCTACCCAGGCGGGACTCACACCCGCAGGCCTGATCCAACTTTCAGGACGCACCACGGGCCCGATCCTAGGCTGCTGGCATGACAACTTCCGACGACGAATTCCTCCGCTTCGTGACCGAGCAGCCCGCGGCACTCCACCAGCGCATGGGCATCGAGATCACCGAGGCGACGCTGGAGCGGGTCGCGGGCACCATGGCCGTCGAGGGGAACACCCAGCCCTACGGGCTCCTGCACGGCGGGGCGTCGGTCGTGCTTGCGGAGAGCCTCGGCTCGATCGGGTCGGCGCTGCACGCGGGCCCCGGCCGGATCGCCGTGGGCATCGAAATCAACGCCAGCCACCACCGGTCGGTCACCTCGGGCACCGTCACCGGCGTGGCCACGCCCGTCTCGGTCGGTCGCACCCTGGCCACCTGGCAGGTGGAGATCACGGACGAGGCGGGACGGCGGCTGTGCACCGCGCGGATCACCTGCCTGCTGCGGGACGCACCGGGGTCCGCAGCGAACGCCCGACCGGAGTCCTGACGCCACTCAACCGGAGGCGGGGCCGCGCAGCACCGACCGACGGCGGGCCAGCACCCTGGCCAGCTGCCGGGAGACGACCGGCTCCGGCTCCAGCTTGCGCCGCAGACCAGCCGTCGACGCGACCCGCCGCATCACCAGCGGGCTGAACCCGAGCCGCGCGTAGAAGCGCTGCGCCTCGCGAAGCTGCGGCAGCACGCCCACACCCACGTGCTCGGCCCCGCTCTCCTCGGCGAAGGCCACGGCGGCGCTCATCAGGGCATGCCCGACGCCTCGGTTGTTCCGGCCGGGGCGCACGTGCAGGTAGTCGATCTGCACCATGGGGTCGTCGTGGAAGGGGCCCATCGGGCGCGCCTGGAACACCGCGGCGCCGACGACCTCGCCGTCCAGCTCGGCGATCAGCAGGCGGCAGCCCGCCATCCCCCGGATGGCCGCCAACCGGTCGACCAGCCGCTTCTCCGTCGACGCTGGCGCGAGTGACCCGTTACGACCGCTCGCCTGCCGCAGCTCCTCCCACATGTCGAGGAGCGCGGGAACGTCGGAATCTCGGGGAGCACGGACCACCACGTGGGCGCGCGACATTATTCCTCCCTGTCAAGTACTCACCCGCACGATGCCAGAACCAGCCGGTCCCCCGGAACTCTCACCGACCCAGTAGCCTCCCTGATCGGCGACCGCAGCCGCGAGCCTACGACCAGGCGTGCCGGCCGCGCACTCAGACGGTCGAATTCGATCATAAGGAGCCAGCGTGTTCCCCGGGGCCGGCACCGTGCTCAACGTGGCGACCATCCTGGTCGGGTCGGCGATCGGCGTGGCGCTCGGCCATCGCCTGCCGCAACGGGCCCGGGATGTCGTCACGGACGGGCTCGGGCTGGTGACGCTGATGATCGCGGTCCTCAACGCGGCCTCGGTCCTCGACCCCACGTTCCGAGCGGCCGTGGGCAGCGGCGGGCCAGTCCTCGTGGTGCTCGGCTCGATCCTGATCGGCGGCCTGGTGGGATCGCTGCTCCGCTTGGAGAGCCGGCTCGAAGGGCTGGGCGGCCGGCTGCAGCAGCGCCTCGGGGCGCGCTCGGGCAGCGAGACCGACCCCGGCGGCAGCGACACCCGCCGCCGGTTCGTCGAGGGCTTCGTCACCGCGTCCCTGGTCTACGTCATCGGCCCCCTGGCGATCCTGGGCTCGCTGTCCGACGGGCTGGGACGCGGCATCGACCAGCTGGCCCTCAAGGCCACCCTGGACGGGTTCGCCTCGATCGCCTTCGCGGCCAGCCTGGGCTGGGGGGTGGCGGCGGCAGCGCTGTCCGTGGCCGTCGTCCAGGGGGGGTTCACGCTCGTGGCGGTGCTCGCCGGCGGCCTCCTGCCCGACTCCGGGATCGCCGCGCTGACCGCCACCGGCGGGCTGCTGCTCGTCGGAGTCGCTCTGCGGCTGCTGCGGATCCGGCCGCTGCCGGTGGGCGACCTGCTCCCCGCGCTGGTCGTGGCACCTCTGCTCACGGCGCTGGTCGCTGCAGTCCGGTAACACCTGGCCAACCTGGTATCGGATTGCGTGATCTCAGGGCGCGATTGGGTCTAGGGTTTCGCAGACCCGTAGGGGGCAGTCGCCGAGCGCCTGGTCGGAGCTGTCGCGACCCCCACGAGCGACAGGAGCACTGCGTGCCCAGACGTGCCGCGGCCTTCCTCGCCGCGCTGATCGGCGCAGCAGCGATTCTGCTCGGCGGACCACTGGCGGCCGCCCACGCGGCGGGTGAGTCGATCGGCGGCCGGGTCATCGACGCGGACAAGAAGCCGGTCCAGGGGGCCGAGATCGCCATCAAGGGCGAGGGCTTCTCGAAGACGGTCACCACGGACGCCAAGGGGAGCTTCAACCTGCCGGTCCCCGGTGCTGGCAACTACACGGTCAAAGTCACCGGCGGCCTGCCGAGCGGTCAGCACCCCGACCGGACCGACCTCGTCGTCAACGTGCCCGCCGGCCAGACCAGTTTCGTCATCATTCCGCTCACCAAGGGCCCCGGAACGGGAGTCACTACCGCGTCGAAGTGGAGCCAAGCACCCCAGCTGGTCTGGGAAGGCATCGTGCTGGGCCTGATCATCGCCCTCGCGGCGGTGGGCCTCTCCCTGATCTATGGGACGACCGGCCTGACCAACTTCGCCCACGGTGAGCTGGTCACTCTTGGTGGCCTGGTCACCTATTTCCTCAACGTCCTGCTGAACATCCCGTTCATCCTCGCCGGGGCGCTGGGCGTGCTGATCTGTGGCGTCTTGGGCGGCGTGCAGGACGCCCTGTTCTGGCGCCGGCTGCGCAAGCGCGGCACTGGACTCATCGCCATGCTGGTCATCTCGATCGGCTTGTCCATCTTCCTGCGGTACTTCTACCTCTACTTGTTCGGAGGGGCGAACCGCCCCTACGCGCAGTACCAGGGCCAAGCCGGCATCGACGTCGGACCGATCGCGATCACCCCGCGGGCCCTGGTCAGCAGCATCGTGGCGATCATCGTGATCGTGCTCACTGGGCTGTGGCTGCTGCGTACCCGCATCGGCAAGGCCACCCGGGCCGTGTCGGACAACCCGGCGCTCGCGGCAGCGTCCGGGATCGACGTCGAGCGGGTGATCAACGTGGTCTGGATCCTCGGGGGCGGGCTGGCCGCGCTGTCCGGCGTGATCCTGGGGCTGACCCAGCAGGTGAGCTTCCAGATGGGCTTCCAGATCCTGCTGCTCGTCTTCGCCGGGGTCACGCTGGGTGGACTCGGGACGGCCTTCGGAGCGCTCGTCGGCTCTCTGATCGTCGGCCTGCTCATCCAGGTCTCGACGCTCTTCGTGCCCCCCGAGCTGAAGAACCTGGGCGCGCTGGCGATCCTGATCATCATTCTCCTCGTCCGGCCCCAGGGCATCCTGGGCCGCCGCGAGCGAGTCGGCTGACGGCGGAGAGGGGCCGACATGGACTGGGGCAACATCCTCAGCAACTCGCTGATCGCCGCCGTGGGCGTCCAGGCCGTCATCTACGCGCTGGCGGCCATCGGGCTCAACGTGCACTTCGGCTACACCGGGCTGCTCAACTTCGGGCAGGCCGGGTTCCTCGCTGTGGCCGCGTACGGCCTCGCCGCCTCGGTGGCCACCTGGGGGCTGCCGCTGTGGGTCGGGGTGGTGGTGGGCCTCATCGGCGCCGTCATCCTCGCGCTGCTGCTCGGTGCTCCGACGCTGCGGCTGCGAGCCGACTACCTCGCCATCGTGACCATCGCGGCGGCCGAGATCCTGCGGCTGATCGCCCGGTCGGTCACCTTCCGCAAGTGGCTCGGCGGATCCGACGGCCTCAACCGCTTCGCTGACGACTTCTTCAAGCTGAACCCCTACAGCCAGCCCGAGTACACCTTCGGGCCACTCACGTTTAGCCAGAACGACATGTGGACGATCACCGTCGGCTGGACGCTGGTGGCCCTGACCTCGCTCGTCGTGTGGACCCTCATGCGCAGCCCGTGGGGCCGGGTGCTCAAGGCGATTCGCGAGGACGAGGACGCGGTGCGCAGCCTCGGCAAGAACGTCTACGGCTACAAGATGCAGAGCCTGATCCTCGGTGGCGTGCTCGGCTCATTCGGCGGCTTCATCTTCGCCGTCGGCAACCAGTCCGTGCAGGCGGACAACTACGGCACCGAGCTGACGTTTTTCGCCTACGCGGTGCTCATCCTCGGTGGCGCGGCCCGGATCCTCGGCCCGATCGTCGGCTCGATCATCTTCTGGGCCGCGCTGGCCTTCACCGACAACTTCCTCACCCAGGCGGTTGCCGCTGGCGTCATCCCGACCTGGATCATGGACACCCAGCAGGTCGGCGCCGTCCGGTTCATGCTGGTCGGGCTGGGGCTCATGCTCCTCATGATCTTCAGACCGCAAGGGATCTTCGGCGACAAGAGGGAGATCGCACTCGATGCCCGCTGACGCACCCGCCACCACCCGGCGCGACCAGGCGGTCGCCGCCCTGGCCGACGTACCGCGGGTCCCCGGCGCCCCGAAACCGGACCCGATCCTGGTGGCAGACGGGATCACCCGGACCTTCGGCGGCCTCACCGCCGTCGACGTCGACCACGTCGAGATCCAGCGCGGCGCCATCACTGCCCTGATCGGGCCCAACGGCGCCGGCAAGACCACCTTCTTCAACCTGCTGACCGGGTTCGACCAGCCCGACCAGGGCAAATGGTCGTTTAACGGCAGGCCACTGGCCGGTGTGCCGCCGCACAAGGTGGCCCGGATGGGCATGGTGCGCACCTTCCAGCTCACCAAGGCGCTGTCCAGGCTCACCGTGCTGGAGAACATGCGGCTGGGCGCCACCGACCAGAAGGGCGAGCGGTTCCTCACCGCGCTGCTGCCGATGCTCTGGCGTGCTCAGGAGCAGAAGGTCACCGAGCGGGCCCAGGACCTGCTGACCCGCTTCAAGCTGCACGAGAAGAGCGAGGACTTCGCCGGCAGCCTCTCGGGCGGCCAGCGCAAGCTGCTCGAGATGGCGCGGGCGCTCATGGTCGAGCCCGAGATTGTGATGCTGGACGAGCCGATGGCCGGCGTTAACCCGGCGCTGACCCAGTCCCTGCTCGGCCATGTCAAACAGCTGCGCGAGGACGGCATGACGGTGCTGTTCGTCGAGCACGACATGGACATGGTGCGCGACATCAGCGACTGGGTCGTCGTCATGGCCGAGGGCCGCGTCATCGCGGAGGGTCCCCCTGACTCGATCATGGCGGACCAGTCCGTGGTCGACGCCTACCTCGGGTCGCATCACGACGCCCCCTTGACCATCGAGGACGAGCAGCGGCAGCTGGCCGAGGACGAGGATCAGCTGCGGCACGGTGACGCCGGGTACACCGGCCCGCCGAGCGAACAGCCGGACGAAGGACACCCGACATGACCATGGACCCGCACGAGCGCGAACGTGAGCTCGACCTTGACGCAGCGGCGCGCACCGGCGCCCGGGTGATCAGCGACCGTAGCGAGCACTCGGCCGAGGCTGCGGGCGCCCTGGTGGTCGCTGACGAGCTGGTGGCCGGCTACCTGCCGGGCGTCACCATCCTGAACAGCTGCGACTTCTACGCCAAGCGAGGCGAGCTGGTCGGCATCATCGGCCCGAACGGGGCCGGCAAGTCGACTCTGCTCAAGGCCCTCTTCGGACTGGTCAAGGTCACCACCGGGACCGTGACACTGGCCGGTGAGGACATCACCGGGCTGAAGGCGAACAAGCTGGTCCACAAGGGCATCGGGTTCGTCCCCCAGACCAACAACGTGTTCCCGAGTCTCACCATCGAGGAGAACCTGCAGATGGGCTTGTACCAGGCCCCCAAGCGGTTCGCCGAGCGATTCGAGTTCGTCGCCGGCCTCTTCCCCGCCCTCGCGGACCGGCGCAAACAGCGCGCCGGATCCCTGTCCGGTGGGGAGCGGCAGATGGTGGCGATGAGCCGGGCGCTGATGATGGAGCCTTCGGTGCTGCTGCTGGACGAGCCGTCGGCGGGGCTCTCGCCCGTCATGCAGGACGAGGTCTTCATCCGCACCAAGCAGATCAACCGGACCGGAGTCACGGTGATCATGGTGGAGCAGAACGCCCGGCGCTGCCTGCAGATCTGCGACCGGGGCTACGTCCTGGACCAGGGCCGCAACGCCTACACCGGCACCGGCTCCGAGCTCGCCAACGACCCCAAGGTCATCGAGCTGTACCTGGGCACCCTGGCGAAGGCCTGACAGGGGGCTCGACCACTCCAGGCGTACAACAGCGGGGCCCGGCCATCGGCCGGGCCCCGCTGTTTGTCCCCCAGAAGATCAGCCAGTGGCCGCGGGAACGTCGCCGGTCACGTACTGGATGGCGATCGGCGCGTACTTGTTGTCCTTGCCGAACTGGTAGATGCCCATGGTCGCCTTCGACGGGTCACCGTTGTCGTAGAAGTCCACCGGACCGCTGACGCCGTCGTAGTTGATGTCCTTGCCCGCGTTGAGAAGGGCAAGGCAGTCCTTGTACGTGGTGCACTGGACGCCGCCCTTGGACACGTCCACCATCTTGGTCGCGATCGCCCGGCCGTCGACGTTCTTCGCAGCGTCCGCAGCGAGCGCGGCCAGGATCACCGCGTCGTACGACTCAGCCGAGTAGGAGAAGTCGGTCAGCTTCGGGTCAACCGCGAGCAGCTGCTGGCGGAAGGCATCGGGCGCCTGCGCACCGGGCGTGGTGCCCTTGACGCCGTTCATGATGCCGGCCGGCAGACCGGTAGCGAGAGTGTTGGACAGGTTGCCGTCGACCAGGTACAGCTTCTTCTTGTCCGGACCGATGCCCTGCTTGATGAGCTCCTGCAGGATCTTCTTGGACTCGTCGAAGCCGATCAGGACGACGGCGTCCGGGTTCGTCGCCTTGATCTGGGAGACCTCGGCCGAGAAGTCGGGCGCCTTGGGGTCGTAGATGACCTGCTTGGTCACCGTGCCACCCGAGGAGGTGAACTTCTCCGAGAAGGTCTTCGCCAGTCCCTCACCGTAGGCGTCCTGCAGGGCCAGCACACCCGCCGTGGCGTTGCCGTCCTTGGCCACCAGGTTGCCGAGCACGGCTCCCTGGAAGGTGTCCGGCGGTGCAGTACGCCAGTACAGGCCGTGATCGGGGTAGGTGGACAGCTTGATCGACGTGTTCGCCGGCGAGATCTCAAGCACGCCCGCGCTCGTGATCTTGTCGATGATCGTCAGAGTCACCGACGACGAAGCCGCGCCGATGATCACGTCAGCCTTCTGCGACAGCAGCCGGTCGACGGTCTGCGACGCGATGTTGGTCGAGGTGTCACCCGAGTCGCCAGGGATGTTGGTGACCGGCTGGCCGAGCACCCCGCCAGCGGCGTTGATGTCCTTGATGGCCAGTGCGACGCCAGCGAACTCGGGGGGGCCAAGGAAGGCCAGCGAACCGGTCTGCGGCAGCACGCTGCCGATGACCAGCGGACCCTTGTTGACGGGGATGGTGCTGCTCGCCGACGCCGAGGCGCTGGTGCCGGCACCGCCGGAGCTGCTGCCGCCACACGCGGCAAGCGCGAGACTCGCCGCGCCGAGCACGGCGGCCGACCGCCACACGGTGGATCGATTCATTCAGAATCTCCTTCAAAGGGACGCGTCAGGCGGACCCTGGGACCAGGTGGGCCCGCTGTAGGGGTCCGAACCTAGACCACAAGGGGCCGCAAAGAGCCCGTAGCGACCCAGGAGTGAGCACGATGTTGTGGCTTTGTGACCTACCAGGGGGTAGCGGTCACGCAGAGTCAGGGTCGCCGGTGCCCCCGGCGAGCAACGCCTCGGCCACCGCTCGCATGCTCAGACGCCGGTCCATGGACGCCTTCTGGATCCAACGAAACGCCTGCGCCTCGGTCATGCCGTGCTCGGTCTGCAGGACCGACTTGGCCCGGTCCACCAGCGTGCGGGTCTCCAGCCGATCGGTCAGGTCGGCCACCTCGTCCTCGAGGGCGACCCGCTCGGCGTACCGCACGACGGCCATCTCGATGGCCGGGACCAGGTCGCTGGCCTGGAACGGCTTCACCACGTAGGCCATCGCGCCGGCGTCCCGGGCCCGCTCCACCAGGTCACGCTGGGAGAACGCGGTAAGCACGAGCACCGCGGCCAGCCGGGCCTCGGTGATCCGCTCGGCCGCTGAGATACCGTCGAGGACCGGCATCTTCACGTCCAGCACGACTAGGTCGGGCCGCAGCTCCTCGGCCAGCCGCACCGCGGTCTCGCCGTCCCCCGCCTCGCCGACCACCGCGTAGCCGGCCTCCTGGAGCAGCTCCTTGAGGTCCATCCGGATGAGTGCTTCGTCCTCGGCGATGACGACGCGGCGCGGCGCGGGGTCGATCATGTCGGAACAGCCTAGTCGCGTCGATATCCTGGACCGCACGCCCTCGTATCCCAATGGCAGAGGAAGCGGTCTCAAACACCGTCCAGTGTGGGTTCGAATCCCACCGAGGGCACCGCGGTGAACACCCGCCCGATGACCTCCTGCAGCAGCCGCTCCTGCAGGGCCGAGGGCAGCGCCTCGAGCAGAGCCAGCACCGGAGCCATCCGGGTGGGCAGCGCGGACCCTCCGGCGAACCCGGCCGCCTGCAGCACGGCGTCCATCTGCTCGGGCCCGAGGGTGTCCGGGTCGAGCGAGCCGGCCAGCACGGCGAGCTCCGGGTCGACGGCGGCCGGCGGCAGGTCACGTGCCGCGGCGACCGAGGCGGCCAGGTCACGCAGCAGCGGCTCGACCCGGCCCAACGAGGCCGCCGTCACGGTGAGGTGGATGTTGCGCGGCATGTCCTTGAAGGCCAGCTGCGGCTGCACGTACCAGCCCCGCTCCCGCATCTCGTCGGCGACCACCAGGACGTCGACGTCGGCGTCCCCCACCACCGAGACCAGCGACGAGTCCGGTGGCACCAGCACCCGCAACCCCTCGATCGAGTCCACCCCGGACGCGATCTGCTCGGTGGCCGTGCGGGTACGACGGGCGAGCTCGAGGTAGCCCTGCTCACCGACCGAGTGCAGCACGGCCCACGCAGCCGCCAGCGGTCCGGCCGACTTGGTCGACTGGAGCGTGGAGTTCACCACCGGGTAGCCCGGCCACCCGGCGAACGCGTAGTAGGAGTGTCGGCGCAGCTGGGCGTCCTGGAACAGCAGGACCGAGGTGCCCTTGGTCGCGTAGGCGTACTTGTGCAGGTCGACCGACAAGGACGTGACCCCGGGGACGTCGATCCCGACGGGCGGCAGCGGGACACCCAGCCGGCGCAGGTAGGGCAGCAGCATCCCGCCGATGCACGCGTCGACGTGGCACAGCACCCCGTGCCGCGCGGCGAGCGCCGCCACCTCGCCCACCGGGTCGATGACGCCGTGGGCGTAGGACGGCGCGCTGACCACGACCATGGCTGTGTGCGCATCGATCGCTGCCGCGACGTCGTCCGGCCGGACCCGGAAGGTCGCCGGGTCCACCGCCACGGTGACGACGTCGACGCCGAGCAGGTAGGCGCCCTTGTGGAACGCCGGGTGGGCCGTCTCCGGCAGCACCACCGCGGGGCGGCCGCCGTCCGGGTGGGCGGACAGCCAGTGCTCGCGGGCGGTCTTGACCGAGAGGATGCAGGACTCGGTGCCCCCACTGGTCACGGTGCCAGCGGTGCCCGCGGACCCGCCCAGCAGCCCGGCGACCATCCCGACCACCGAGTTCTCCAGCGTGGCGATGCTGGGAAACACCGTGGGGTCGAGCCCGTTGGCGGACTGGAACAGCCGGTGCGCCCGGGCCGCCAGCTCGTCCAGGCCGTCCAGGCCCGAGTCGTAGACGTAGGCGTAGGTCTTGCCACCATGGGTCGGCACGTCGTCAGCGCGCATCACGTCGAGCCGGGCCAGGATCTCGTCGGCCGTCAGGCCCTGTTCCGGAAGGTTCATACCCTCTCCCCCTCGTCCTCGGCACGATCGGTCGGCTCGACGGCTTCCAGCTCGTAGCGGCGCAGGAACGGCAGGCTGAGCAGGAGCAGCACGGCCGGCACCACGCTGAACGACAGCAGCACACCCGTGACGGCGGACGACGGCTGCGCGACCGTCTTGTCCCCCGTGGTGGAGACGAAGCCGGTCACCGCGAGGACGCCCAGCACCAGCGCCGGGCCAAGGGCGAACCCGGTGGTCTCCCCCGCCGTCCACAATCCGGTGAAGATGCCGGCCCGGCGCTTTCCCGACACGGCCGTATCGGCCGCCACGGTGTCCGGGAGCATCGCCAACGGGAACATCTGCATGCCGGCGTAGCCGACGCCGCACAGGGCCACGACCAGGTAGACCACGCCGTCGGGGAAGGAGCGGGAGAAGGCGAGCAGCACCGTCCCGGCGAGGAACGCCAGCGACGCGGCCAGGAACCCGGCTCGCTTCCCCATCCGGTGACCGACGGCCGCCCACAGCGGCATCACCAGCACGGCGGGCCCGACCAGGCACACGAACAGCACCGTGATGAGCGACTCCTTGCCCAGGACGTACGTGGCGTAGTACTGCGCGCCCGCGAGCATGGCACCGGTCGCCAGCGCCTGCAGAAAGAACGCCGACAGCAGGAACACGAACGGTCGGTTCTGCCGGGCCACCAACAGCTGGACCCGCAGCGACGGCTCGGCCTCGGCTCGGTGCAGGATCCGGGTGCGGCGCAGCCCCCACCAGCAGCCGAGCATCCCGAGGCCGATCAGCGCACCGACCACGATGCCCATGACGAGGTATCCCCCGGCGCCCCCGCCCATGGCGTCCTTCAGCGCTGGTGCTCCGGCGCCGAACAGCAGGATCCCGCCGCCGAGGAAGGCCACCCGCCAGGACATGACGGTGGTGCGCTCCTCCGGGTCGTCGGTGATCTCTGCCGGCATGGCGATATAGGGCACCTGGAACACCGCGAAGGCGCTGGCCGCGAGCAGGAAGAACACGAACACCCACAGCGCCCCCACGACCGACCCGGCGGACGGCGGGGCGGCGAACATGAGCGCGAACAGCACCGGCAGCGTGGCGCCTCCGAGCAGCAGGAACGGACGACGGCTGCCCCTCCGCCCGACCGACCGGTCGGACAGGTTGCCCACCACCGGCAGGAACCCGACATCCCAGATCTTGGGAAGCACCACCACGAACGCAGCCGCACCAGCGGCCACCCCGAGGATGTTGGTCAGGTAGTAGGCGAGCAGCAGGCCCGGGACCGTGGAGAAGCCCGCGGTGCCTACCGAGCCGAGTGCGTAGGACAGGTAGTTGCCCCTGCTCAGCTGGGTCCCGCGCACCTAACGCAGGCTAGTCGGCTGACGGGCCCGCCACGCTCTTCATTGCCAAGATCCGGGCGAGCAGCCCGTTGATGAACGCCGGCGACTCGTCGGTCGACAGCTGCTTGGCCAGCTCGACCGCCTCGTCGATGACGACGCTGTCCGGGACGTCGTCCTCGTACATGAGCTCGTAGATCGCCAGCCGCAAGATCGCCCGGTCGACGGCGGGCATCCGGTCCAGCTCCCAGCCCTGCGCGTAGGTCCGCACCAGGTCGTCGATGCGGTCGCGGTGCTGGGCGACACCCTCCACGAGGGTGACCGCGTACTCACCGATCGGGGGGTCGGCGCGGTGCAGGCGGTCGGCCAGGACCGTGAGGGTGGCGACGCCCCGCAGGTCGGACTCGAACAGCACGTCGAGGGCCCGCTTGCGGGCCTTGCTGCGGGCGGTCACCAGGTCAGCCGGTGACCCGGCCGAGGTACGAGCCGTCGCGGGTGTCGACCTTGACCTTCTCGCCGGTCGTGATGAACAGCGGGACGGCGATCTCGTAGCCGGTCTCGACGGTGGCCGGCTTGGTGCCGCCGGTGGACCGGTCGCCCTGCAGGCCCGGCTCGGTGTAGGTGATGGTCAGCTCGACCGACGCGGGGAGCTCGACGTACAGCGGCGCGCCCTCGTGCACCGCGACGATCGCCTCCTGGTTCTCCAGCAGGAAGTGCGCGACGTCCCCGACGGTCGCGGCCGGGACCGGGAGCTGCTCGTAGGTTTGGGTGTCCATGAAGACGAAGTCGGTGCCCTCCTTGTAGAGGTACTGCATCGTCCGCTTGTCCACGCTCGCCGTCTCGACCTTGACGCCGGCGTTGAAGGTCCGGTCCACCACCTTGCCGGAGAGCACGTTCTTCAGCTTGGTGCGCACGAATGCACCGCCCTTGCCGGGCTTGACGTGCTGGAACTCGACGACGGTCCACAGCTGTCCGTCGATGTTGAGGACCAGGCCGTTCTTCAGGTCGTTCGTGGTCGCCACTGCGGTGTCTCCTGCATACGTCGGCCGCGCGCCGCGGGCTCGGTCAGCCGACGGCGAGCAGCTCCTTGGTGGTGGTGGTGAGCAGCTCCGGCGTGTCGTCCCTCACGACGAGGGTGTCCTCGATGCGGACCCCACCCCGCCCGGTCAGGTACACCCCAGGCTCGACAGTGACCGGCATGCCAGCGCCAAGGGTACCCGGCAGCGAGGCGCCGATCATCGGCGCCTCGTGGATCTCCAGGCCGACCCCATGGCCCAGCCCGTGCGAGAACGCCTCCCCGAACCCGGCGGCCTCGATCACCGATCGGGCGGCCCGGTCCACATCAGCCAGCCAGACGCCGGGGGCGAGCGCCTGCCGGCCGGCCCGCTGGGCGGCCCGGACCAGCACGTAGAGGTCCTCCTGCCAGGGCTCGACGTGCTTGCCGACGACGATCGTCCGGGTCATGTCCGCGTGGTACCCGCCGTACTGGGCGCCGAAGTCGAGCTTGAGGAACTCGCCGGCCTGCACCGGACGGGTCGTGGGCTGGTGGTGCGGCACGGCGCTGTTCGGCCCGCCGGCCACGATGGTCTCGAAGGACAGCCCGTGGGAGCCGTGGTCGAGCATGAGGTTCTCCAGCCGCCGGGCGATCTCCCGCTCGCTCTGGCCCGGGTGCAGGGTGGGCAGGAGGTCGGCGAGGGCGCGGTCACCGATCGCGCAGGCTTCGCGGAGCAGCGCGATCTCGCCGTCGTCCTTGACCTGCCGCAGCGTCTCGACGGCGTGGCCGAGCGGGGTCAGCCGGGCCGGTCCGGCGGCCCGCTCCAGGTCGGCGAACCGCTCGACGCTGACGTCGTGGGCTTCGAAGCCGATGGCTCGTGCTCCTCCGGCTGCCGCGCGCTCGAGCAGCACTTCGGCGCAGCGGCGGTCGATGACCCGCTCGAGGTCGGGGACCTCACGTGCGGACTGCTCGGTGTAGCGGCCGTCGGTGGCCAGCACGGCGCTGTCATGGGTGACCAGCAGCGCGGCGTTGCTGCCGGTGAAACCGGTGAGGTACCGGACGTTCACCAGCCGGGTGATCAGCGCCGCCTCGACGTCCAGGTCGGCCAGCGCGCCGCGCAGTCGCTCCCGGCGCTCCTGGTGATCCTCAGGCATGGGCCGCGACCACCTGCAGGGCCAGGTCGTAGGAACGGACGCCGAACCCGGCAATGGTCCCGGTGGCCACACCGGCCACCACGGAGGTGTGCCGGAACGCCTCACGGGTCGCCGGGTTCGTCAGGTGCACCTCGATGAGCGGCGCCCGCAGCTGGGCGCAGGCGTCGCGCAGCGCGTAGGAGTAGTGGGTGAACGCGGCCGGGTTCAGCACCACCGGTAGCCCGGCGTCCGCCGCCTCGTGCAGCCAGCCCACCAGCTCTGCCTCGTCGTCGGTCTGCCGCACCTCGACCTCGAGACCGAGCCCGGCGCCCACCTCCTCGCAGCGGCGGACCAGCTCCTCGTAGGTCACCGTCCCGTAGACCTCGGGCTCCCGGCTGCCGAGCCGGCCCAGGTTGGGACCGTTGAGCACCAGCACGCGGGTCATCCCGCCACCTCCGTGTACGCGGCCACCAGCAGGGAGGGGTCAGGGCCCTCCAGGATCGTCGGACGGGCCAGCCCGTCGAGAACCACGAACCGCAGCGTGTCACCACGGGACTTCTTGTCCACCCGCATCGCGTCGAGCAGCTGCGGCCAGCGGTCCCCGCGGTAGGTCAGCGGCAGACCGACCGCACCGAGGACCACCCGGTGCCGGTCGACCGTGGCGTCGTCCAGCCGTCCGGCCAGCCGGGCCAGCTCGGCGACGAACACCATGCCCACCGAGACCGCGGCACCGTGGCGCCACTTGTACTGCTCGACCCGCTCGATCGCATGGCCCAGCGTGTGGCCGTAGTTGAGGATCTCGCGGCGACCGCTCTCTCGAAGATCGCCGCTCACGACCTCGGCCTTGACCCGGATGGTCCGCTCCACCAGCTCACGCGTGTGGGGGCCGGCCGGCGCGCAGGCGGCGGCCGGGTCGGCCTCGACCAGCTCGAGGATCCGCGGGTCGGCGATGAATCCGGCCTTGACCACCTCGGCCAGCCCGCTGACGTAGTCGTGCTTCGGCAGCGTCTCGAGCGTGGCCAGGTCGCACAGGACACCGGCGGGCGGGTGGAACGCCCCCACCAGGTTCTTGCCCTCGGCCGTGTCGATCCCGGTCTTGCCGCCGACGGCGGCATCCACCATGGCCAACAAGGTGGTGGGCACATGAACCACCCGCACGCCGCGCAGCCAGGTCGCCGCCACGAACCCGGCCAGATCGGTCGTTGCTCCTCCGCCCACCGCGACGACCGCGTCGCTGCGGGTGAAGCCGGCCTGGCCGAGCACCGACCACAGGAACCCGGCCACCTGGAGGTCCTTGGCCTCCTCGCCGTCAGGCACCTCGGCCACGATGGCGCGGTAGCCCTGCCGCTCCAGGTCCTCTCTGACGGCCTCGCCGGTCGCCCGCAGCGCCCGCGGGTGGACGACGGCGACCCGGACGACGTCCTCGCCGAGCAGTCCCGGCAGCTCCCCGAGCAGACCCACGCCGACGAGCACCTCGTACGGCGCACCGCCCTTTGGACCGCCCCCGACGGGGATACGGGTCGGGGCCGCGGTCACTGCCCAGCCTCCGCCAGCACGGTGACGATCTCTTCCGCGATGTCCTGCGGTGCGCGGCCGTCGGTCAGCACGGTTGCCGTGGCCACGCGCTCATAGACCGGACGACGGACTTCCATCAGCTTGACCCACTGTGCCCGCGGGTTGCCCAGCAGCAGCGGCCGGTCCCGGTTGAACCCGACCCGGCTGGCCGCGTCCTTGATGCCGACGTCCAGGAAGACGACGCGACGCCCGGCGAGCGCCGTCTGGGTGGTCTCGTCCAGGACGGCCCCACCGCCGACCGCGAGCACACCGTCGTGCGATGCCAGCGCCTCAGCCACCGTCTGACGCTCCAGCACCCGGAAGGCCCCTTCGCCGTCGTCCACGAAGATGTCCGAGATGCTCCGGCCGGCCGCAGCCTCCACGTCGGCGTCCGTGTCCCGGAAGCCAACCCCGAGGCGCTCGGCAACCAGCCGGCCGACCGTCGACTTCCCAGCGCCGGGTGGGCCGACCAGCACGACGACAGGACCGCTCACGAGATGATCAGGTGGTCGAGGTAGCCGCGAGCGTTGCGCCGGGTCTCATCGAGCGAGTCGCCGCCGAACTTCTCCAGCGTCGCATCCGCCAGCACCAGCGCCACCATGGCCTCCGCGACGACGGCGGCCGCCGGCACGGCGCACACGTCGGATCGCTGGTTGATCGCCTGCGCTGCCTCCCCGGTGCGCACGTCGACGGTGGCCAGCGCGCGCGGCACGGTGGAGATGGGCTTCATCGCCGCGCGCACCCGCAGCACCTCGCCGGTGCTCATGCCTCCCTCAGTCCCCCCGGCACGGCCGGTCCGCCGGCGGACGCCCTCGGGAGTCGACTCGATCTCGTCGTGGGCCGCGGAGCCGCGAGCCGCCGCGACGGCGAACCCGTCGCCGACCTCGACGCCCTTGATCGCCTGGATGCCCATGAGGGCACCAGCTAGCCGGGAGTCCAGCCGGCGGTCCCAGTGCACGTGGCTGCCGAGGCCCGGGGGCAGGCCGTGGACCACGACCTCGACGACGCCGCCCAGCGTGTCGCCGTCCTTCCGCGCCGCGTCGATCTGCGCGACCATCGCGGTGGCGGCCACGGGGTCGAGGCAGCGCACCGGGTCGTCGTCGATCCGCTGCGCGTCGCCAGCGCCGGGTACCGAATTCGCGGGCGCGCTCGCCGCGCCGATGGCGACCACATGGCTGACCACGCTGACTCCCAGCGCCTGGGCGAGGAAGGCCTTGGCGACGGCGCCGAGGGCGACTCGCGCCGCCGTCTCGCGGGCGCTGGCCCGCTCCAGGATCGGGCGGGCGTCGTCGAAGCCGTACTTCTGCATCCCGGCGAGGTCGGCGTGGCCCGGGCGCGGCCGGGTCAGCGGCGCGTTGCGGGCCAGCCCCTCGAGCACCTCCAGGTCCACCGGATCGGCGGCCATGACCTGCTCCCACTTCGGCCACTCGGTGTTGCCGACCTGGACGGCGACCGGAGATCCGATCGTGCGGCCGTGCCGGACGCCACCCAGGAAGGCCACCTCGTCCTGCTCGAAGGACATCCGGGCGCCGCGGCCGTAACCCAGGCGGCGCCGCGCCAGCTCGGCCATGAGGTCCGCCGTGGTGATCTCAACACCGGACGGCAGGCCCTCGAGGATGGCCACAAGGGCGGGGCCATGGGACTCCCCCGCGGTCAGCCAGCGCAGCATGCCGCAGATCCTCCCATGAGCGGTCGGACGAACGCCGAGGGGCCGCCCCCTGTGGGAGCGGCCCCTCGGACGATCAGGCGGTCAGGACAGCGACACCGTGTCCTTCGCGCACAGGTTCATCGACGAGTCGCCGTACTGGAACACGCCGCACGGCGTGCTGACGTTGACCGCCACCAGCTTGAAGTAGGTGGCGAACGTCTGGCCCACCGACGCAGTGAACTTGACGCCGTCGACCATCGTGACTGCGGTCCCGGCCTTGGAGTCGACGCTCACGACCGAGAAGGTCGCCGGTCCGCCGGTCGCCGGCGCAGCCGGCAGGCCCGCGGTGGGCGCTGTCGGAGCCGTGCTCGCCGCCGCGGACGGGGCCGTCGATGCGGCCGCGACCGGGGCCACGACCACCGGCTTGAACGGGTCCCGGACCTGGCTGATGGTCTGGGTCGGCGGAACCGCCGCGGTGGAAGCCGCTGCCGACGGCGACGCTGACGCAGAGGCCTGGGCCTGCGGCGGCGTCGCCACCACCGGCCCCGTCGCAGCCGTGTCGCTCGACCCGCCGGAGAAGAGCAGGAAGTAGACGGCGACGCCGACCACGACCGCTACCGCTCCGCCGATCAGCAGGTACAGCTTGTTCCGGTTGCCCGACTCGGCCGACTCCTCCTCCACGGCCGGCGGCTCGGCCAGCCCGACACCGCCGGAGGGCGGCGTACCGAACGGAGAGAACTGCTCACTCATCGTCGGCTCCCTTACTGCTGCGCGGTGGCAGTGGTCGGGGCCGCCGCGGCGGCCGGTGTGTAGAAGACGCGACCCTGGATGGCCGTGGTGAGATCACCGGTGCTCGCCCCACTCGAGGCCTGGCTCTCTGCAGGCGTGACCGAGAAGCCGGTGACCAGGAACGAGCGGGTCAGACCTTCGACCTTGTTGAGGAACTGCTCGGTGTCGTAGTAGCTCCCCGTCACGGTGACCACGATCGGCACCATCTGCAGGGTCGCCCCGGCCGCGGCCGCAGCAGCGGCGGACTGGCCGGTCCCCGTGGCAGGCGCCGTTGCCGACGTGCCCGAAGGTGCCGTGGTCTTGGGCGCCGGAGCCGCAGCGGGCGTGGACGGTGCCAACGACACCAGTGTCACGCCGGACTTGGCCGCCGCGTCGGTGAGCGACCTCACCAGACCGGGCAGCGCCGGGTTGTCTGGCAGGTGCTGACGGATGGCGGCCAGCTCGGCCTGCTGTGCAGGCAGGTTCTTCGCCTGGGACTGGAGCACGGCGATCTGGTTCTGCAGGCTGGCATTCTGCGCCATCTGCGCCGTGGTTTGAGTCTGCAGGTCGGCGGCCTCGCTGCGCTTGGGCGAGATGAGTAGGAACCAGCCCGCGACGAGCATGAGCACGACGAGCAGCGCGGTTCCCACCGTCCACTGCCGGGTGCGGGTCACCTTACTTCACCGCCTTCTGGGTGTAGCGGCCGGAGAGGGCCTTGTCCGTGAGGGAGACCTCGGAGTTGAAGTCCACGACCGGTGTCGTGCCGATCGGCTCACCAGCTGTCGAGTTGGTGAAGTACGGGTCGGTGTACGTCGCGTTCTTGGCCAGCGCGTCCAGCCAGGCCGCGACGTCGTTGTGCGACAGGGCGACCCCGGTGAACGTGATCTTGCCGATGGCCGGGCTGCCCCAGGCTCCGGTGACCGACCCGGTGCCGTCCACGTCCTGCGTGACGGTCATCCGGGTGAGCCAGACCTTGCTGGGGATCGTCAGGCTCAGGTCGTTGAGCACGTAGGAGTACCGGACCTCCTGGCCCATCGCCCGGTCCAGCTGGGTCTGCGCCGCGGCCAGTGCCGCGTAGACCTTCGGCACCTCGGCGTACTTGGCCGCCTCGGCCTGCAGTGACGTCTGGGTCGCCTGGGCCGCGCTGAGCTCCTCCTGAGCCGACGAAGCCTCGTTCGCCGCCAGGTAGTACAGCCCACCGACCACTCCAGCCGCGGCAAGGACGGTCAGGGCGAGGATGGCCCGCACCGAACGGAACCGGGCCTCCTCCGAGATCTCCGGGGGAAGCAGGTTCACCCGTGGCAGGGTGGTGCTCCGCACCGCCGTCGTCGTGCTCATGACGCCGCTCCGAGGGCCAGGCCGACCGGGACAACTGCCAGCGGGTCGACGAACTCGATCTGCTCCGGGGTCAGCCCGGTGCGTCCAACAGAGATGCTGCCCAGCGGGCTGCCCTGCACCACGGGGATCCGCGTCGCGGCACTGAGCCGCTCGGCGAGGCCGTTGAGCCGG
This sequence comes from Actinomycetes bacterium, assembly GCA_036510875.1. Taxonomy (NCBI): domain Bacteria; kingdom Bacillati; phylum Actinomycetota; class Actinomycetes; species Actinomycetes bacterium. The sequence continues at coordinate 26,361 of DATCDE010000036.1, read as the reverse complement.
CTCCCGCCACCCGTGAGCAGCAGGCGCTCGATGGAGGCCGAGCCGCTGGAGGCCATGTAGTAGTCCAGCGAGCCGCGGACCTCATCGATGAACGCGGCGGCCGCCGCCTCGAGGACTCGGGCGGTCACCTCGGCGTTCATGTCCGCAGAGGTGTCACCGAGCCCGAGCTCCTGCTTGAGGGCCTCGGCCTGGGGCACCGGGACACCGATCCGCTCGGCGACCGCATCGGTGAGGTCCTGGCCGCCCATGAGCAGGATCCGGATGAACCGGGGCACCCCACCCTCGTGGACGACGATGTTGGTGACCCTGGCACCGACGTCGACGAGCGCCTCCACCTGGCTGCTGAGGCCGAGGTGGTCGGGACGCGCCATCGAGCGAAGCACCGCGAACGACGACAGGTCGACCATGCTGGGGGTCAGGCCCGCCTTCTGCACCGCGTGGACGGCGTTGAGCACCATCTCACGGGATGCAGCGACGAGCAGGCCGCGCAAGGTGCGCCCCCCGGCGTCGTTGGTCGTCTCCTCGAGCGGGTAGAAGTCGAGGACCGCCGTCTCCACGGGCATGGGGATGAAGTCCTGAACCTGGTAGGGCAGCGACTTCTTCAGCTCGTCCGGCGGCAGCCAGGGCAGGTCGACCTGGCGGACGATCACCCGCTGGTTGGCCACCCCCACGACGACCTTCTTGCTGCTGAACTTGGTATGGGCCCACAGCTGCTTGATGGCCTGGCCCACCGCGACGGGGTCGATGACCTCGCCGTCGCGTACGGCTCCCTCCGGGAGGGCCACCTGGCCGAACTTCGCGAGGGTTACGTCACCCTTGCCGAAGTGCAGCTCGGCGGCGCGTACCCCCGACGTCCCGATATCGAGACCGATGGCGGTTCGTCCTGCCACGACGCCAACCTTTCCCCGAGGCAGCCCTGCGGCCGCACTGGTCACCCCTGTGGGCGATGTCAGCCGGAGGATCGGCCTGTGGGGGGGCTGGCTTGAGCCTTTGCTCTCGATTGGGCGGGAAACGCCCGGGAGAAAGCGCTGTCAGCCGAGGATGCCGGCGTACCAGTCGGTGAGCGGCTGGCCGATCCACAAGGCCAGGAAGGCGCCGAGAATCATGAAGGGCCCAAAGGGAATCTTCGACTTGCGGCCGGCCCGCCGGACGATCATCAGGCCGCCGCCGATGAGGCCACCGAGCAGGAATCCCAGGAAGCCGCCGACCACGAGGACCCCCCACCCCAACCAGGCCAAGTAGAGGCCGAGGACGCCCGCCAGCTTCACGTCGCCGAAGCCCATGCCGGCCGGGTAGATGAAGGCCAGCAGGAAGTAGAACCCGAACAGCGCCAAGGCGCCCAGCCAGGCGCGCAGATAGGCCGACCAGTTCCCGTCCAGCGCGGCCGGCAGCAGCAGCAGAGCCCCGCCGACCAGGTAGGACGGCAGGGTCAGGACGTCCGGCAGCCGTTTGGTGTCCAGGTCGATGAACGCCAGCGCGACCCCGACCGCCCCCAGGTAGAGGAAGGCCGGCAGCTGCCAGGTTGCCCCGAACCGCCAGGCGAGCATGCCGAAGACCACCGCAGTCAGCGCCTCGACCAGCGGGTACCGGGCGCTGATCGGCGCCCGACAGCGACGGCACCGCCGGCGCAGCAGCAGCCAGCTGAGCACCGGCACGTTGTCGTACCAGGCCAGCTCGTATCCGCACCCCGGGCAGCGTGACCGCGGGTGCACGACCGACTCCCCACGGGGCACCCGGTAGATGACCACGTTGAGGAACGAGCCGACGAGCAGGCCGAGCAGGCCGGCTAGGGCTTCAAGCACGGGAGTAACCGTAGGGCGTCAGTCCCCGGAGACTCAGTAGGCTGGCTTGAGCTCTCCCGTGGTTGTCGCCTTCCAGACCGCGTTGGTCCACTGTGGGAAGTACGGCGGGGACGTGTACTTCAGCCGGGTGTCGTAGCCGTAGTCCTTGAGGTAGCCGGTCCCGCCGCTCGTGCCGACGATGCCACGCCAGCGCTGCGCGATCGAGCCGCGGACGTGCAGCTTCGCGGTACCGGCCGTGCTGCCGTTGTTGTAGTTCTGCACCCAGAAGCTGTGCTGCAGGGTCTGGATCGATCCGTAGATCCAGCGGTCGCTGATCGACACCAGTTCGTTGCCCGAGCTGTTCACCGGGTGGTAGACGACCACGGAGTTCCCCGCGACCAGGCCCAGCATGTCCGGACCGGTGGCGGGCTGCCCCTTCGTTGTGTTCGCTAGCAGCAGGTCGTTCGTGACGATGATGTCGTTCTGCGCAGCGGCCGTCACCCGTCCGCCGAGGGTCCCCTCGACGTAGAGGTTCCCGTTGCCGCAGTAGAACTGAGGCAACGCATTGCTCCCGACGATGTTGACGTCGCCGCTGAGCGGGAGTCCGTCGCCGATCTGGCCGGCCGTGCACTTGGTCTGGGTCGCCGCGTTCCGGACGTAGATCACCTGGTCGGTGGGGACCGGAATGCCGGACTGCCCGTTGGTGCTGGCAAGCTGGCTGGCCGACCCACAGTTGGTTCCGGAGACACCCCCCTTGTTCCACACGGTCATCGTGCCGTTGGAGTTGAACTTGATTCGGGTGTCTCCCGTGTACTGGCAGCCAGGGAAGTTCACGAACTGGTTGCTGTTGTCCGGGAGGTTGAGCAGGCCCACAGCTTGGGCGTTCAACCCGTTCAGGTTGGGGTTGCCGCTGCCTCGGTAGCAGTTGCTCTCGCTGTAGGGCGTCGTCGCGCAATTCGGGTCCGCGGTCTCGAAGCCCTTCTTGAACAAGGGCGTCCCGCTGATCAGCGGGGTGTCGTTGAAGTGCACCGCGCCGTCGAGCGTGTCGCCACCCACGAAGGTGATCTCAACACAGCCCGACCGGCCGCTGGGCCAGTAGTACTTCGCGTTGGTGGGTCCGCTGCCGCCGCACTGGGTCGACGCGCCGGACGGATACACGTACGTGTTTGCGGGGTCGGCGTCCTCGAAGTCGGTGTAGTAGAGGAAGTTGGTCGAACCGCCCCGTCCCACGTTCGCCTGGATGGTCCGGCTGACCCCGTTGACCTGGCCTGTGGACGTGACTTGCACGTAGCCCTGGCTGTTGATGCCTGCGGTGCTCACGTCGTAGTGGAACTGGCCCCCCTTGGAGTTGCCAGGCTCCACCAGCTGCCAGCCGGGCGAGGTGGACGTCGTCCAGCCGCACGAGTTGGTCCCGTTCTTGCCGCCCTTGAGCGCCGTGTTGGTGCAGTCCACTGTCTGCCAGTAGCTGTCGTTCTGGTTCAGCCGCGCGACGTAGTCGTCCACGCCGGACTGCGCGGCCGCCATCGCTGCGTTCCAGTCCTGGTCGTGCCGGGCCTGCGGCATGGCAGCCATCGCGTAACCGACAGCGGCCGTGATGAGCAGCGTGAGCACCGTGATGGAGGCCATCACCATGATCATGGCGATTCCCTCGTCACCACTGCGGCGACGGCGCCTCATACGACGAATCATCGTTACTCCTGTCACGGGCTCGGCGACGACTGGGCCTGGGCGTCAGCGTTCGGCAGCGTCACCCTGGTCACGAAGGTGGTGGCGGGGGGCGTTCCGTTGCTGGTGTCCTGGACCTTGACCACCAGGTCGATGCTGTCGACCTGGGCGAGCGTCGTCGCCGTCAACGGTGGGCTCACCACGGCGCCGTTCGCGTCGTAGTAGGTGAAGACGGCCAGGCTGGTCGGGACGCGCCGCGCGAGGACTCTGGTCAAGACAGTGCAGCCCGGCCCGGGGGTGCAGTAGGTGTAGCTGAAGTTGTTGGCCGCGTGCGCGTCCGGTGCCTGGATGGTCTCCACCAGGTCACCATTGGCGTTCACGGTGTAGCTGACCCGGCTGGGTCCGATTGCGTTCGAGTCGTTGTTGATGTTGGCGTAGAACTGCACCGAGTTGCTGCCGCCCTGGATGAACGCGGTGGAGTCACAGGTCTGGCAGCCGAGCAGCGCGGGTAGTACCGCCGTGCGCAGCGTCTTGGACATGGCGTCGACCGCCAGCTTGGCCTGCTGCGTCTGGTCGATCCGGCTGGCGTTCTGCCCGACTGTCTTCTGGGTCATGATCAGGGTTGTCTGGACTGCGGCCAGCACGACACCCAAGATCACGGTCACCACGATCATCTCGACCAGGGTGAAACCTCCCTGACCCGTCAGTCGCCGTCGGATCCGGCTCAGCACCGGGCTCATGAGGCCACCACCGTTATCGAGGAGGGAGCGCTGTTGGGCAACAGAGTCGGCGTCGTCGGCCAGCTCCCGTTCGGTGACATTCCGGACAGCTTCAGGGTCCACGCTCCAGCGGGCAGCGAGGTCCGCAAGGTCCCCGAGGCATCGGTGACGCCCAGCGTGAGTGGGTTCTCGGTCGGCCCGCAGCCGGTAGTCGACGACGGGACTGCGACCACCGTGGCTCCAGCCAAGGGATTCACCCCCTTGACTGCTGTCACGGTCACCGGGGCGAGCCGCACCGAGACCGATTGGGTCGCTCCGGGCGCCACCACAATTGCCGTTCTGGTGCCACCAGCGGCCGCCGGGTCGGACTGCTGGCAGCCGCCGGCCCACACGGTGTACCCATCGGAGAACGGGAACAGCCCCGAGAGCGGGGTGGTCGCACCGGTAGAGGCAACGGTCTTCGTCCCGGTGGGCTGCAGGTTGGTGTTGCCCAAGGTCAACTGGGGCAGCGACGTGGGGATCTGGTAGCCGGCGTCCGTCGTGAGCTTCACGTTCAGCGTAGCGGCCTGGTCGTAGGTGAAGGCCTTGCCCTTCACCAGGGTGCCGGCCTTGGCCAGGACGGACTGGCTCGAAGTGGCGCTGCCGTAGAAGTCAACGCCGCCAGGGACGAAGATGCTGGCCGTGTAGGTGCCAGCCGTAGCGATCGAGAAGACAGCGCACCCATCGACGGCGGTGGTGTCCGTGGAGGTTCCCCCCGGTCCGGTCAGCGTGACCGGCTGTCCCGCCGAGGGCTGCCCCGCCGCGTTCACCACCGGGATCGCCACGAAACCCAGAGAGCTCGACAGCACACCCTTGGGAGGGGTCAGGATCGTGTTCGAGGTGACCGGCTGCACCCCATCCATCCGCGGCCAGGTCACCTGCACGTTGACCGCGAGCGTGGGGTAGGTGATCGCGCTCCCACCGTCGCAGGCACTCTGCCCGGTTCCGGTCGGCAACCACTGCACATTGCGCACCACCGTGTACGCCACGTTGTCGACGACCAACGCTTGCCCGGCGGTGCCGGCAGGAAGTGGATGAGGGTCCGTCACGTAGTTCTGGGCCGCGAGCGTGGTCGGGCCCGATGCCGTGGCGTTGAACTCGTCGCGCACGATCTCGAGCTCACGCGCAGCCAGGTTTGCGGCGGCTACCCGGTTGCGGTCCAGGCGACCGGTGTTCAGCGCGAGTGTCAGCCCCGCCACTGTGGCAGCTGCCACGATCGCGAAGATCACCAGTGCGAACATCAGCTCGATCAACGTGAGCCCCGCGTCATTGCCTCGACGAGGGAGTCGACGCAGGACTCCCCCATGGCACGGCTTCCCCATGCCTGACACATCGGCGTCTGGAGCAGGCGACTTGAACGGGACATGATGAGGGTCCGGAACCGACCGGTTCCGGACCCTCATCCCCGCCGTGTGACTCGGCTGAGCGTGGTTAGCCGGTGAGCGACCCCCCACTCGTGCCGGCGGTGGTCACCGGACAGCCTGAGCTGCCCCTCGGCTGGATCCCCCCCGCCTGGCTGTCGTAGTACCAGGTCGTTGACCCGTTCAGATGCTTGGCCGAAAGGCAGTAGCTGGCCGCGCTGTTGAACGTGATGGTCAGCGTGACCAGGCGAGTGGGCTTGACCGTCAAGTTGCCCGCCGCCAAGTCCGTGAATGAGCCGTACGTGCCTGTGCCAGCTAGCAGGGTCTCTTCGAATTGGGCCAGGTTCCGTACATCCGACTTCGCCGCGCTGTCGTACGCGCGGTCTCGCTGGCTCAGGTACACCGGGATCGCGATCGCCGCCAGAATGCCAATGATGATGATGACGACGAGCAGTTCGATCAGGGTGAAGCCTTCGTCAGCAGTTCGCTCCTGGCCCGGGACAGTTTCCCGGGGTCTCATTGACGCCCCCCATTCATGATGTCGAGTTTCCTTCTCGGCTACTTCGGCCACCGATGCCTCGTCCTGTTGGCCCGATCGGTTGAGGCCCCCCGCCCGCAAGGCGGTGGGGCCAGAGCGCACTGCGCTCTGGCCCCACCGGTCCTAGGGTTCTGCCTCTGCGGTGCAGGTGTTACGGGCAGACAGTGACGCTGGACGGCTGCAGGCCGCCGTTGTCGCTGATGTACACCCAGGGCTGGCTGCCGTTCGTGTTGCTCGCCGCGATGCAGTAGGTGCCTGCACCACCCGCACCAGGAGTCTTGACGGTGAGGGTGTTGCCAGTCGACGTCTTGACCGGGATCGTGCCGACCGTGTACGCCGGCGCGGCGCCGGTCAAAGCGACGTAGGTCTGGTTGTCGACGAAGTAGGTCTCCTCCGTGTTGGCCACGGTGCGGAGGTCGGACTTCATCGACGCGTCCACGGCCTTCTTCCGCTGGTTCAGGAAGACCGGAATGGCGATCGCGGCGAGGATGCCGATGATGATGATGACGACCAGGAGCTCGATGAGGGTGAAGCCGCCCTCGTGCTCCTCCTGGGCCTTGCGGATCCGTGCGAGCATGTGTGTTCCCCTCCGGGACGGTTCGGTGAGCTACTCCGACAGATCCCCCACAGCGCCCTGCGAAAGGGCCTGACCGAGGCAGCTGGGCCGGCCTGCACGCCCGCAGGTCCCCTGGCTTTGCGACCCCGCCTCACGACGGGTGTGCCGTTTCTGGTCGTTGCAGCTCTATGACAGGAAAGTGATCGACCCACCGCCGAGCCGTCTTGAGGACAAGCCGAACTTAACTCCGAATCACCCGAAAGGCCTATGCCTCGGTGAGCAGCGGCCATCAGCAGAACAACTGTGGTCAGCACAAAGCCGTCTGGGGTCGGGACCATACGGTCCCGACCCCAGACTGGGTCGATCAGGCACTCGACTAGGCTAGTAGCCGGTGCAGTTCCCACCTGTTCCCTGGAGCCCCCCGTTGTCCGACTGGTAGACGAAACCGTTCGTCGGGTCGGTCCCGTTCGGGTTGGTCGCCTTGACGCAGTACGTGCCGGCCTTGGCTCCGGTGAAGACCACGGTGACGGAGTTGTTCGGCGACAGCTTGACCGTCTGCGTTCCGACGGTGGCAGTGCCCGTGGAGGCGGCCACCGCAAGGTAGGCCCGGTTGTCCACGAAGTAGGTCTCCTCGGCGGTGGCCATGGTGCGGAGGTCGGACTTCAGCGACGCGTCCACGGCCTTCTTCCGCTGGTTCAGGAAGACCGGAATGGCGATCGCGGCGAGGATGCCGATGATGATGATGACGACCAGGAGCTCGATGAGGGTGAAGCCACCCTCGTGCTCCTCCTGGGCCTTGCGGATCCGTTCGAGCATGTGTGTTCCCCTCCGGGACAGTTCGGTGAGCTACTCCGACAGATCCCCCACGGCGCCCTGGAAAGACCCGATCGATGCAGACCGACTGGGCGCCCGCACCCATTTCGCGGCTGGCGTGTTCGTCCCTTGTCCGTGCAACTCGATGACTAGGGTGTGATCGACCGGCCAGGTGGTCGGCTTGAGGGCTAGCTGCAACCACGCGAAGATCACCCGTTGGGACCTACGACCGATGGGGCCCGGCCATTCCTGGGCCCCATCGGTCGCGCGCAGCGCGAGCGAGCTACTTGATCAGGTCGAAGATCTTGAAGATCGGCATGTAGAGCGCGATGATCATGGAGCCGATGATCCCGCCGAGGACCGCGATCATCAACGGCTCGATGAGTGAGGTCAGCGCTTCGGTGGTCGCTTCAACCTCCTGGTCGTAGAAGTCAGAGATCTTGTGCAGCATCGTGTCCAGAGCGCCGGTGTCCTCACCGACGGACATCATCTGAACCACCATCGGTGGGAAGACCGCGTGGTTGGCCAGCGGCGCGGTCAGCGACTCACCCTTGCGGACGCTGTCCTGCACGTCGCGCACCGCCCTAGCCACCACGACGTTCCCCGTCGTGTCGGCGACGATGTCCAGGCTCTGCAGGATCGGCACGCCGGAGCGCATGAGGGTGCCAAGGTTGCGGGTGAAGCGGCTGAGCGCGATCTTCTGGAAGAGGTTGCCGAAGATCGGGGCCTTCAGCTTGAGCGGGTCGACGACGTTACGGACCCGCTCGGTGCGCTTGACCTTCGTCCAGACGATGAAGCCGGCCACAAGCACGATGACGATGACAGGAGCCCAGGTCTTGAGCACGTCGGAGAAGAACACCAACACCCGCGTCGGGGCCGGCAACTGACCGCCCAGCGTCTTGAACAGGTTGGCGAACACCGGGACGATGAAGATCAGCATGCCGATGACGGCGAGGATGGCGATGATGAAGACGACCACCGGGTAGGTCATCGCCGACTTGACCTTGCCGCGCAGCTTGGTCTCTGTCTCGTAGTTCTCTGCGATCTGCAGCATGACCGAGTCGAGGAAGCCGCCGACCTCGCCGGCCTTGATCATGTTGACCATGAGCGGCGGGAAGATGTCGGGGTGCTGGCCCAGCGCGGAGGACAGCGACTGCCCGGTCTCGACGTCCTGGCGGACCAGGGTCAGAACCTTGCTCAGCTCCTTGTTCTCGCTCTGCTCCTCGAGGATGCTCAAGGCCCTCAGTAGCGACAGCCCCGAGTTGATCATGGTGGCGAACTGGCGGGAGAAGACCGCCAGGTCCTTGAGCTTCACCTTCGCGCCGAGCTTCGGCATGTTGATCTCGCGCGACATGCCGGCGTTGGTCTGGGTGATGCTCACCGGGGCGTAGCCCATGCTCTTCAGCTTGCTCGCCACCGCACCCGGCGAGTCGGCATCGATCTTGCCGGTGACCAGCTTCCCGGTCCGGTCCCGCACCGAGTACTGGAAGGTCATGGTCGCTGTAGCCATCAGTCTGCCTCTCAGCCCCGGCCGGAAAGCCGGTTGAAGTCCTCGATGTGGTGGCACTTCTCCAGGCCGGTCTCATAGGTGATGCGTCCCCGCTTCACCAGGTCAGCCAGGTGCTGGTCCATCGTGTGCATGCCGTGCTGGGAGCCCGCCTGCATGGCGGAGTAGATCTGGTGGGTCTTGCCTTCGCGGACCAGGTTGCGGATGGCCGGCGTCGCGACGAGGACCTCCGTGGCGACGACGCGGCTGCGACCGTCGACGGTGCGGGCCAGGGTCTGGGCGACCACCCCCTGGAGCGATCCCGCCAGCTGCACCCGCACCTGCTGCTGCTGGTGCGGGGGGAAGACGTCGATGATGCGGTCGATGGTCTGGGCGGCGTCCTGGGTGTGCAGGGTGGCGAAGACCAGGTGGCCGGTCTCAGCCGCGGTGAGCGCGACAGAGATCGTCTCGAGGTCCCGCATCTCGCCGACCAGGATGATGTCGGGGTCCTGCCGCAGCACGTGCTTCAGCGCGTTGGCGAAGGAGTGCGTGTCCTCCCCCACCTCACGCTGGTTGACGATGCAGGACTGGTGGTTGTGTAGGAACTCGATCGGGTCCTCGACGGTCATGATGTGGTCCCGGCGCTGCCGGTTGGCAAGGTCGACCAGCGAGGCCAGGGTCGTCGACTTGCCCGAGCCGGTCGGCCCGGTGACCAGGACGAAGCCCCGCGGCAGCATCGCGAAGTTCGCGACCGACGGCGGAACGCCGAGGTCCTCGAGCTTCTTGAGCTCGAACGGGATCAGCCGGAAGGCGGCGCCGACCGAGTCCCGCTGGCGGTACAGGTTCACCCGGAACCGGGCCTTGCCCGGAACGGAGTAGGCGAAGTCCAGCTCGAGCTGCTCCTCGAACTTCTCCCGCTGCCGCTGCGTGATCGTGGCGTACATGGCCCGCTGGATGATCGCCGGGGTCAGCTCGGGGTAGTCCTCGAGCGGGGTCAGGTGCCCGTTGAGCCGCAGCTGCGGCCGCGAGCCGGAGGTCAGGTGGAGGTCGGACGCGCTGCGCTCGAGGACCAGGGCCAGCAGCTCGTGCAGGTTGAGGTCGCCCTCCTGGGTGTCCTCCTCTGTGCTGCCGCGATGGTAGGCACCCTCGAAGGCTTCCGTCTGAGCGATCGTCACCGTGGGTGCCGCCGGCGGCTCGACCGGCTCGACCGGAGGCTCCGTCCAGACCGGGGCGACCGCGAGTGGCTCCGGCGCGCCCACCGGCTCGAGTAACGGGACGACCGCGGCGACCGGCTCGGCCGCCAGGACCGGCTGGGCCACCGCGGCCGGCACCATCACCGGCTGCGCCGGAACGGCCTCAGGGGTGAACACCGGCGCCGCATCAGGCAGCCCGAACATCGAGACCGCCTCAGACGGGCTGATGTCGTCGAGCGGCACGAGCGCGATGGACGATGCCTCAGGCGTCGCCTGCCCCACCGGGAACGGGGGGGGCGGCAGCTGCGCCTCGGCCGGATGCGGCGGCTGCCACGCGGCGTCCAACGGCGACAACGGCGGGACGGACTCGTCCTGAGCCGGGACCGGATTCGGTCCCGGGACGAATCCCCCGCTGTACCCGGAGGTCTCCACACCTGCCCCCTTCACGGTCGCGCCCAACGGCGCGAGCCTGATCGGTTGTCCTCCGAGGCATCGGTCGTTCACCTCGGCCGCTTGAGCCTGACCGGTGGTTCGAACCGACAACCTCAGACCACGACGCGCAGGATCTCGTCCATCGACGTGACCCCCTGGGCGACCTTGGCCAGCCCGTCGTTGCGGAGCGTCACCATGCCCTGGGCGATGGCCGCCTCGTTGATGGTCGACGCCGAGCTGTGCTCGACCGTCAGCCGCTCGATCTCCTCGGTGACCTGCATGACCTCGTGCAGCGCCAACCGCCCCCGGTAGCCGGTCTTGGCGCAGGCTGGGCATCCGACCGCCCGGTAGAAGGTGGGGATCTGATCCCCCTCCTGCCACGGGTATCGGGCGGCCCGGAGCATGTCGGGCGTCGGGTCGTACGGCTCCTTGCACTTGGTGCACAGCCGCCGGGCCAGCCGCTGGGCGAGCACGGCATCGACGGCCGAGCCGACCAGGAAGGGCTCGATGCGCATCTCGGTCAGCCGGGTGATGGCGCTCGGCGCGTCGTTCGTGTGCAGCGTGGCCAGGACCAAGTGACCCGTCAGCGCCGCCTCGATGGCGATCTGGGCCGTCTCGTGGTCCCGGATCTCACCGATGAGGACGATGTCGGGGTCCGAGCGCAGGATCGAGCGCAGCGCCGAGGCGAAGGTCAGCCCGGCCTTGTTGTTGGTCTGCACCTGGTTGACCCCCGGCAGCCGGTACTCGACCGGGTCCTCCACCGTGATGATGTTGACCTCGGGCTTGTTCAGGATGTTCAGCGTCGCGTACAGCGTCGTCGACTTTCCGGAACCGGTCGGCCCGGTGACCAGAATCATCCCGTAGGGCTTGGTGAAGCTCTTGGAGTACCGCTCGTAGTTGCCGTCCGAAAACCCCAGGTCCGACAGGTCGAGGCGCGCGGTGGAGTTGTCCAGGATTCGCATGACGACCTTCTCCCCCCACACCGTGGGAAGCGTCGCCACCCGGAGATCGACCTTCTTGCCGTTGCTCGACACCGACAGGCGGCCGTCCTGGGGGATCCGGCGCTCCGCGATGTTGATGTCGGCCATGATCTTCAACCGGCTGATCACACCCGCCTGCACGTTCTTCGGGGAGCGCATCACCTCGTGCAGGACGCCGTCGATGCGGTAGCGCACCCGCAGGTCGCGCTCCGTGGGTTCCAGGTGGATGTCAGAGGCACGGTCCTGAATCGCCTGGGTGATCAGCATGTTGACGTAGCGCACGATCGGGGCGTCGTCGACGTCCGCCGTGACCTTGGAGAGGTCCTCCTCATCGTTCGAGGTGTCCAGGACCGCTGTCAGGTCCTCGAGCTCGGAGTCGGCCCGGTACAGCCGGTCGATCGCGGCCAGCACGTCCTGCCGGGTCGCGACGCACGGCTTGACCTCGACCTGGGCGACCGCCCGGACGTCCTCGATGGCCAGGAAGTTGGCCGGATCGGCCATGGCGAGGAGCAGCTTGCCGTCCTCGAACCCGAACGGCAGGACGACGTAGCGGCGGGCGAGCGCCGCCGGAACGAGTGACATGGCCGACGGGTCGACCTGCTGGTCGCCCAGCTCGACGAACCGCATGCCGATCTGAGTGGCCAGAGCGGCCACCAGCTGGCTCTCGGACAAGACACCCTGGTCGACGAGGACCCGGCCGAGCGCCCGACCCGCCGACTCGTGCACCTCGAAGGCCGCCTGCAGCTGCTCATGGGTGACCAAGCCACCCTCGAGCAGAATGTCCCCCAACTGCTTCACTTGCTGGCCCCCTGGCTCGTGACTGCGACGGACGCGTTGATGTGGAACTGTTGCCCCCACGAGGCGAGGCCCCCGACCACGAGCGAGCCCACCAGCACCGCGGCCAGCCAGCCGGTGGCTCTCGACTGACCCGCAGTGACTCCCACCTGCTGGACCGGCCGGGCGGGGATCGCCAGCCCGATGACGACGGCGGTGATCACGGCCAGCGCCGGGTAGGACCAGTCGAAGTCGACCATCGAGTGCGCGATCAGCATCAGACCGGCGACGGCGGCCACCTCGACCAACGGATCCCGCTCTGATCCCCCCTTCGGGACCGCCCTGCGCAGCAGGACGAGAACCGCCGCCCCGAGCAGGACCAGGAACGGGACGGCCAGCAACAGGCCGCCGTCCGCCAGGGCCTGAAGCGCACCGTTGTGCACCAGCGACGACACCGGCCAGCCCGCCGGTTTCCACGCTGCCGTCGCCGAGGCCACCCGGCCGTAGCCGGCGCCCGTCAGCGGGTGGTCGGTGAAGACGTGGACGGCCTCGGTCCAGACCTGCAGCCGGTAGTCGCCGCTGGACTGCAGATGACCATCGGCGGTGCTCGCCACCGTCTGGCTCAGTGGTGATCGCTGGTGGGAGAACAGCGGCGGGCCGGGCAGGACGACGGCCACCGCCGCGGTCAGCAGGGAGACAGCGACCCACCGGACCACTCGGGCACGCCGCTGCTTCGCCCCAGCCACGAGAAGCACGCCGACGACGAGCCAGCCGACCGCGAGGATGGCCAACGCCGCCCGCGAGCCGGACAGGAACGTCCCGGTCACCGACAGCGGGGCTGCGACCCAGCCGATCAGGCGCCAAGGGCGCCGGTTGAGGACCGCGAGAGCCAGCCCGAGAACCGCGGGGGCCAGCAGCGCCGCCGCGTACTGGTTCTTCCAGTAGTACGTTCCGACCATCCCGTGGGCGGGGTCACCGGATCCCCACCAGGGCAGGAACGCCCAGCCGAACTGCAGGATCCCGCCGAGCGCGACCGCGGCGACCAGGGCCCGGCGAGCCAGATCATCCCTGCCCAGCCAGCGAGTCAGCAGGAAGGCACCGGCAGCCAGGCCATAGGTCGTTGCCGCCACCGCCGCGCCACGCCCCCCGCTGGTCAACGGGACCACGAGGAGCGCTGCGACCGCGAGCCAGGCCAGCAGGCCGATCAGCGCCGGCCCGGCCGAGCGCCAGGGCCGGACCAGGACGAGGCTGACAGCCACCCCGATGGCAGCGACTGACGTGGCACCGACATCACGTCCGCCGAAGGGGTGCGGGAACCAGGTGACGAGCAAGGCCACGACGACCAGCCCGATCCACGTCATCGGGGAGCCCCACGTGGTGGCTCGGTCGGTCTCGGATGCCTCCCCCAGCGCGACTCCCAGCCGCTCAGCGATCGTCACGGCTGAAGGATCGGCGGGATCCAACCACTCCTGTAGGTCGAGAGATTCTCGACTCAGACGGAGGCGCGCTCGGTCTCGACCTCGTCCAGCACGGCGTAGAGCAGCGCCAGCAGCACGCCCTTGACCGACTCCTTGTCGGTGGCGTCCACCGGCAGCAGCGCCGTCTCCGGTCCCAGCTGCAGCACGTCTCGGATCCGGTCCTCGGTGCGGTCATCCACCGCGCTCGAGCGGTTCAGCGCCACCACGAACGGCACCCGGGCCATCCGCCGGAACGCGTCCAGGATGCCCACCGCCTCGATGAGGGAGTCCTCGCGCTCGGCGTCCACCAGGAGCACGTAGCCGAGCATGCCCTCGCCGAGGATCTCCCACATGAAGTCGAACCGCTCCTGGCCGGGCGTCCCGAACAGGTAGAGCACCAGCTCACGGTCGATCGTGATGCGGCCGAAGTCCATGGCCACTGTCGTCTCGGCCTTGCGGCTGCGGGTCGAGTCGGTGATGCTGCGCTCGGTCGACAGCACGGTGATCTCGCTGATGGTGCGGATGAGCGTGGTCTTGCCGGCCGAGAACGGGCCGGTGACGACGATCTTCACCGCCTGTCCACCACGACGGCTACGCGCCTTGGTCGCCATCTCACAGCCCCCTGACGCCGGCGATGAGCCTCAGCAGGAGGCTGCGGTTGACATTGGGGTCACGTTCGATGGCCGACGATGCCGGCTCGGGCGCGGTCGCGGTGCTGCCCACGACGCCACCGACCCCGCTCAGGCCCCCACCGAGGGTGCTCTCGCCCACCCGCAGCGGTGAACCGGCCTGCTGGGAGACGTTGACGTGCACGCGACTCAGGGGCGACGGCTGATCCGTGGTCATCACGGGAGCCAGCGTCTCCTGCCGGACGGCAGAGATGCCCACCGGCTCAAGGTCGTGCGGCTGCTCGTCCGCCGATGAGTCCGGCTCGTCGGCAGTCTCAGGTGCCGCCTCGGTCGTGGCTGACGACACGACCGGCGCTGGTTCAGGCTCCTCAGAGGCGGGCTTTTCGGCGCCGCCCGCGTCGCTCTCATTCCCGCGTTGGCGCTTGCCTTCTCGCTCCAGCGGGGAGAGCAGGGCGAGCCGGCGGGCGACGACGGCCGCATGGTCGTGCGCGTCGTTGCGGACACCGAGCAACCCGCGCTCGACCAGACGGGAGAGCGTGGACACGACGGCGAACTGGCCGGCCCCGGTGAGCTCGACGATCTCCCGAACCGGGCGACGGCCGTCGACGAGGGCCAGCAGCGCCCACTCGTCCCTGGTCAAGGCGGGATCGTCGTCGAGGACGACGGGCATGGCCAGGACGGTGTCCGGCGACGGCACGCCGGAGGCCGCGGCATCCCAGGCCTCGCGCCGGCTCTGCGCCTCGTCGACCACCGTGTCGGCGGGCAGCCGCAGCCCGACGCCGTCCGGGTCCGACTCGTCGCCCGCGAAGGCGAAGTCGCCCTCGGTCCAGCACATCAAGTCGAACACCGCGTCGAAGGTCTGCTCGGTGGCGGCCTCGCGCAGCAGCTCGGGGTCGACCGCGTTCGACTCGAGCAGCGCCCGGCCGATGCCCACCTGGTCGTTGACCGCGCGCTGGACCGCAGACCGTAGCGCGTCGTCGTCCACGGTGCCGCTGCCGACCAGCCGTCGGGCCAGCGTCTGCTGGCGCTCGTCGGCCGAGGCGCCGCAGACCGCGCCGTCCGCGAAGTAGACGACACCGTCGGCTCCCCCGCGCCGCAGGTGCAGGCCTCCGGTCTTCTTCGTGTGGCTCAGCAGCTGGAAGATGTCCGGGAGGCCGAAGGCATCGAGCGAGCCCTCGAGTTTCACATCAGTTCCCGTCTGGTCGATGGCTGGTCAGCGGTCGGTCAGGCCCAGAGATTCGGTTCCTCGGCGGCCGAGAGGACCGGCCTCGCGACCGGCTCGCTCGGGGTGAACGTGGCCCAGGCACCGAGGTCGGGATTGGCAGCGACGCTCGCCACCGGGACGGCGGCCACCGGCTCCGGCTCCGGCTCCGGGTCGGGCTCGGCCGGGGGGCTGTCCCAGCCGGATGCCACCGACGTTGCGAGGGTGGCGTACTCCGCCGGGACCTCGACCGGCCCGCCGGTGTAGTAGCCCACCGGTTCGAGCTTCTCGGTGTTGTCCGACATCTCCTCGACGACCGGCTCAGCCACCGGCTCGGCGGCCGGGACGGCGGCCAGCTGCGCCCGCCGCTCGGCCAGCGCCGCCTCGACGGCGGCCTGTTCCGCGGCCTGCGCCGCCATCCGCTGCTCGGCCACCTCGGCGGCCTCGGCAGCCACCCGCTGGTCCTCGGCGAGAGCCAGGGCCGTGGCATCGTCCGCGCGCAGCGCGGCCGCCACGGCGATGGCGGCCCGGCGCACCTCGTACATGAGCAGGCCGACCTTGGCGCCTTGCGCGCCCATGGCGACCAGCACGGCCTCGTCGTCGGCGGAGACCAGGAACACGGTCCCGCGCTCACCCTCGACGTAGACCTGGTTCAGGTCGCCACGGCCGAAGTTGTCCGCGGCGCGCTCCCCGAGGGAGAGCAGGGCGGCACTCATGGCCGCGACGCGGTCCTCGTCCATGCCGACGGGCAGGGCCGAGGCCATCGGCAGCCCGTCGAAGGACACCACGGACGCTGCCTGCAGCTCGGGGGCCTGACCCAGCAGGTCAGACAGCACCCGGTCGAGCCGGGCCGAGCGCCCGTAGGCGGGGAACTGGTCGGTCATCGCGCACCCTTTTCGCAAGCCGATGGGTCGGAGCACCGGCGCCCCGATGCCCTCCACCGTCCCTTCGGCGTCTGCCCAGGTGCCCTTGAGTCGCGGCCGTCACCCGGCTGCCAGCGCCGCCTCACCGGCCGGGCGGATCACGGCCACCAGCTCCTCGGCGGTGGCCGTGCAGCCCGTCATGGCCCGAACCTGCAGCGCCGCCTGGTGGACGAGCAGGTCCAGCCCCCCGACCAGCACTCCACCGGAGTCGCCCCAGGCCTGGGCCAGCCGGGTGGGCCAGGGTCGGTACACGACGTCCATCAGCGCCGCCGGCCGGTCCGGGACGGCGGTTGCAAGCGGGTCAGCCGCCCCGGACGGCGCGGTGGAGATCACCAGATCGGCGCCGAGGCCGCCCACCGCCTCCACCCAGGGGGCCAGCCGCACGGTCACGCCGCAACGGCGCCCCGTCTCGACCAGGTCGGCCGACGCCTCGGGCCGCCGGACGTAGGCGGTCGCCTCGACCACGCCCAACTCGGCCAGCGCGGCGACCGCCGACCGGGCGGTCGCCCCGCCCCCGAGCACCGCCACGCTGCGGGGGGCACGCACCCCGCGCTCGGCCAGCGCCGCCACCAGTCCCGGGACGTCGGTGTTGGAGCCATCGCGCCGTCCGGCCGCGAAGAGAACCGTGTTGACCGCAGACGTCAGCTCGCCCACCCGGTCCACCGTGTCGACCAGCCCGAGTGCGGCCGTTTTCAGCGGCATGGTGAGCGAGAGCCCCGCCCAGTCACCCTCGGCCGAGCAGCGGTCCAGCAGGGCAGCCAGCTCGGACTCCGTGCATTCGACCGCCACGTAGCTCCAGTCCAGTCCCAGCCAGCGGTAGGCGGCTCGGTGCAGCGCCGGCGACAGCGAGTGCGCGATCGGCGAGCCGAGGACCGCCGCCCTCACGGGTTGTTGGCCTCGAACTGGGCCTTGAACTTCAGGAACTCCGAGTACGAGGAGGTGAACTTGGTCTCCCCCGTGGTCGGGTTGACCGTCACGTAGTAGAGCCAGTCCCCCGCCGCCGGGGTCAGCGCGGCCCGCAACGCCAGCTCACCCGGAGAGTTGATCGGCGTCGGGGGCAATCCGGGGATCTTGTAGGTGTTGTACGGCGAGACGACCCCAATGTCCTGGTTGGTCAGCTTCAGCGTGCTGCGTCCCAGCGCGTAGTTCACGGTGGCGTCGAGCTGCAGCTTCATGCCCTGGTCGAGCCGGTTGTAGATGACCCGGGAAACCTTGGCGAAGTCCGCGGGCTGGCCCTCGGCCTGGACCAGGCTGGCCACGATGAGCACCTCGTATGGGGTCCGGCCGATCGCCTGAGCCCGCTGCACCAGGTTGACGGTGGCCGCGGCCTGGTCGAAGCGCCGCACCATCGGCTCGAGCGCCTGCTTCGCGGAGACCCCCGGCTCCAGCTCGTAGGTGGCCGGGAACAAGAACCCCTCCGGGTTGCCCTTCGCGTAGTCCGGCAGCCCCAGCGGAGTCGGCTCCTTGAGGATGGCGGTGAGGTCAGCCGCCGGGATGCCGGTCGCCTTGGCGACCAGCTCGACGATCTGGCGCGCCTGGGTACCTTCCGGGATCACCACCTGGTTGGTCATCCGGGACGACGGGTCGAGGAGCAGCGCGAGGGCGTCGGAGGCCTTCATCTGCTTGAGCAGCTTGTACGAGCCGGGTTGGATCGAGCTGGAGTTCGGGTCGGACGTGGCCGCCGCGACGAACGCCTTGGCGCTGCGGACGACACCGGCGGCCGCCAGGGTGTCCCCGATGCGGGTGGCCGTGTCCCCCGGCCGCACCTTGACGACGACCTCACCCGACCCGGGGCCCGGGTAGTCCGCGGCTCCCCTGAAGAAGCTCAGGCCCGCCCACACGAGACCAGCGAGCAGCACCACGACGGCCAGCCCTGCGATCAGCGGGGCCAGACGGCTGCGGCGCCCGCGCGGCTCGTGCGGGGCCGTGGTCATGCCGAGACCGAGTTGGCTCATTCCTCCGCCTGGGGCTGGGGGACAACGGGTACGACGGAGCCCGGGGGGCTCCCCGAGGCCCGTTCCGCGTCCAACGCTCCTTGCAGAATGATGACAGCCGCCGCCTGGTCCACCACGGAGCGACCCCGCCTTCCTCGGACCCCGGCCGCCGCCAGGTCGCGACGCGCCCCCACGGTGGTCAGCCGCTCGTCCACCACACGCACGGGCACCGGGGCCACCCGGGTGGCCAGCTCGGCCGCGAACGCCCGGGCCGTGGCCGCGGCCGGGCCCTCTCCGCCGGACATCGACAGGGGCAGGCCCACCACCACCTCGACCGCGCCCAGCTCGGCAGCCCGGCCGACGATCCGGTCGAAGTCGCCCCGACCGCGGGCCACCGTCTCGACCGGCGTGGCGAGCAGCCCGCCAGGGTCGCAGGAGGCCAGCCCGATCCGCACCGAGCCGACGTCGACGCCGAGGCGCACGCCCGGTCTCACGGGCCGAGCAGCTCCTCGATGGCCCGTACGGCCGCGTCCCAGCCGGCCACGCCGCGGCCCGAGCCCTGGGCGACGTCCGCCCGGCCGCCGCCCTTGCCGGACAGCGCCCCGGCGAGAGCCTGCATGACCGTTCCCGCCGAGATGCCACGCTCCACGGCGGCGGGGTCGCAGGCCACCACCAGCCCGATCTGGTCGTCGGCCTCCGGTGCCCCGAGCGCGACGACGGTCGGGCCGGCCGCCTGCGCGCGCCCGCGGACGTCCAGCGCCAGGGTGCGGGCGTCGTTTGGCCGGACCCCGGCCGGCAGCAGCTCGACCACCAGGCCCACCGTGCCGACCTGCCGGCGGCGCGCCGCGAGCTCACCGGCCTGGGCGAGCACCTGGGCGGCGCGCATCCGGTCGATCTCCCGCTCGGCGTCGCGCAGCCGCCCGACCAGGGCCTCGACCCGGTCCGGCAGCTCCTCGGGGCGCGCCTTGAGCGCGTCGGTGAGCTGGCTGACCAGCAGGTGCTCGCGGGCCAGGAACCGGTAGGCGTCGACGCCCACCAGCGCCTCCACGCGCCGCACCCCGGCCCCGATCGAGGACTCGTGCAGCAGCTTGACCACGCCGAGCTGGCCGGTGCGGTTGAGGTGGGTGCCGCCGCACAGCTCGCGGGCCCAGTCACCGACGCTGACCACGCGGACCCGCTCGCCGTACTTCTCGCCGAACAGCGCCATCGCACCGAGCGCGTGGGCCTCCGACTGGCTCATCACCTCGGCGGTGACCGCGAGGTTCTCCAGCAGCACCTCGTTGACCCGCTGCTCCACGTCGGCCAGCACCGAGGGCGGCACCGCCGTGGGGCTCGGGAAGTCGAAGCGCAGCCGGCCGGGGGCGTTCTCCGACCCCATCTGGGTCGCGGTCTCCCCCAGCGCCTCCCGGAACGCCCGGTGCACCATGTGGGTGGCCGTGTGCGCCCGCGAGATCGCCCGGCGGCGCTCGACGTCGACGAACCCCTCGGCCAGCTCCCCGACCTGCACCTCGCCGTCCACCACCCGACCGCGGTGCACGATCAGCCCGGCGACCGGCGTCTGGACATCGACCACCTCGATGATGGCGCCGTTGGCCAGCCGGATCAGCCCCTCGTCCGCGAGCTGACCACCGCCCTCGGCGTAGAACGGGGTGCGGTCGAGCGCGATCTCGACGTCCTGACCGGCCTGCGCTGCCCTGGCCACCGCGCCGTCCACGACCAGGCCGGCCACCCGCGCCTCGCTGGCGACCTCGTCGTAGCCGGTGAACGTCGTGGCCCCGGCCACGTCGGCGATCTCGCGGTACATCGACAGGTCGGCGTGCCCCGACTTCTTGGCCTTCGCGTCGGCCTTGGCCCGCTCCCGCTGCTCGAGCATGAGCCGCCGGAAGCCTTCCTCGTCGACGCGCAGCCCCTGCTCGGCGGCCATCTCCAGCGTCAGGTCGATCGGGAAGCCGTAAGTGTCGTGCAGCCGGAACGCGATCTCGCCGGGCACCCCGCTCGGGTGGTCGGCGACGAACAGGTCGAAGTGCTTGGTGCCCTGCTGCAGGGTCTGCAGGAAGGACGCCTCCTCAGCCTCCACGATGGTCAGGATGCGGGCCGCGTGCTGGCTCAGCTCGGGGTACTGCGACTCCATCGCGGCCAGGCTGGTGCGGGCCAGCTCGCCGAACACCGGGTCGTGGGCGCCGAGCAGCCGCATCGAGCGGACCACGCGGCGCATGATCCGGCGCAGCACGTACCCACGGCCCTCGTTGCCGGGCGTCACGCCGTCCCCGATGAGCATGACCGCGGTCCTGGCGTGGTCGG
Source organism: Actinomycetes bacterium (assembly GCA_036510875.1). NCBI lineage: Bacteria > Bacillati > Actinomycetota > Actinomycetes > Actinomycetes bacterium. Next base: position 5,579 of record DATCDE010000036.1, on the reverse strand, counting down.
CCACGACCCGCAGCCGGACGTCGTCGACGTGGTCCGCGTGGTACCGGCGTCCGGTCAGCTCGCTGGCCCGGTCCAGGACCTGCCGGGTGGTGTCGATCTCGTAGATGTTGTCGACGCCCTGCAGGATCGCGGCCATCCGCTCTAGGCCCATGCCGGTGTCGATGTTGCGGGTCGGCAGGTCCCCCCGGATGTCGAAGTCGACCTTCGTCCGGACCGCCGAGAGCTCGGACTGCATGAAGACGAGGTTCCACACCTCGAGGTAGCGCTCCTCGTCGGCAACCGGACCGCCCTCGCGGCCGTGCTGCGGGCCGCGGTCGTAGTAGATCTCCGAGCACGGCCCCCCCGGACCGGGCACACCCATGTGCCAGTAGTTGTCACTCAGCCCGCGGCGCTGGATCCGGTCCTGCGGGATCCCAGCCTTCCGGTGCCAGATGTCGATCGCCTCGTCGTCGTCGTGGAAGACCGTGACCCACAGCCGCCGCGGGTCGAACCCGAAGCCGCCCTCGTCCTGAGGCGACGTCAGCAGCTCCCAGGCCAGCGGGATGGCGCCTTCCTTGAAGTAGTCGCCGAAGGAGAAGTTGCCGGCCATCTGGAAGAACGACGCGTGCCGGGTGGTCTTGCCGACCTCGTCGATGTCCAGGGTGCGCACGCACTTCTGCACGCTCGTCGCCCGCGGGTACGGCGGGGTCTGCTCGCCCAGGAAGAACGGCTTGAACGGCACCATGCCGGCGTTGACCAGGAGCAGGTTCGGGTCGTCGGCGATCAGCGAGGCCGAGGGCACGTGCGTGTGCTCGCGCTCCTCGAAGAATCGCAGGAAGCGGCTCCTGATCTCGGCCGACCTCATCGCGGTCCGGTCCTTCCTTCGCGTGGCGGGCTGGGGCGGGGCGTCAAGCCCTCCGACCCTACCCGGAGGCCTGCGGCCCGCCCTTGAGGATTTTTCGCAGCCGCTGCAGCCGTTCGGCCACGTCCCGCTCGGCACCCCGCTCGGTGGGCTGGTAGTACTCCCGGCCCTGGACGGCGTCCGGGGCGTACTGCTGGGCCACGATGCCGTGCGGGGCGTCGTGCGGGTACTGGTAGCCCTGGCCGTGACCGAGGGGCTTGGCGCCCGGGTAGGAGGAGTCCCGCAGGTGGACGGGGACCGGACCCGTCAGCCCGCGCCGGACGTCCTGGATGGCCGCACCGATCGCCAGGTACACGGCGTTGGACTTGGGAGCGGTGGCCAGGTGCACGACCGCCTGGGCCAGCGGGATCCGGCCCTCGGGCAGCCCGACCAGCTGGACCGCCTGGTACGCGGCCACCGCCAGCGGCAGCGCCGTAGGGTCGGCCGCACCGATGTCCTCCGACGCCGAGATGACCAGCCGGCGGGCGATGAACCGCGGGTCCTCCCCCGCCTCGACCATGCGGGCCAGGTAGTGCAGGGCGGCGTCCACGTCGCTGCCACGGATGCTCTTGATCAGCGCGCTGGTGATGTCGTAGTGCTGGTCGCCGTCCCGGTCGTAGCGGACGGCGGCCCGGTCCACCGCGCGCTCGACGTCCTCGACCTCGATGGTGGCCGAGCCACGGGCCCGCGCGGCGCCGGCGGCGGCCTCCAGCGCGGTGAGCCCCCAGCGGGCGTCCCCGGCCGCGAGCCGGGCCAGCAGGTCGAGGGCCTCGTCCTCGACGTCGACCTGGGCGTGCAGCCCCCGCGGGTCGGTGGCTGCGCGCTCGAGCAGGGCCCGGACCACCGGCTCGTCGAGCAGCCGCAGGGTCAGCAGCAGGCTGCGGGACAACAGGGGCGCTACCACGGCGAAGCTCGGGTTCTCGGTGGTGGCGGCGACCAGGGTGACCCAGCGGTTCTCCACGGCGGGCAGCAGCGCGTCCTGCTGGGTCTTGGAGAACCGGTGCACCTCATCGACGAACAGCACGGTCTCCCGGCCGCCCATGCCGAGCTGGCGCCGGGCCTGGTCGACGACGGCCCGGACCTCTTTGACGCCCGCCGTGACGGCGGACAGCTCGACGAAGGCTCGCCCGGTGGCCTGTGCCACCAGGTAGGCCAGCGTCGTCTTGCCGGTCCCAGGCGGGCCCCACATCAGCAGCGAGGCGGGAGCCTCCCCGCCCTCGACCAGCCGGCGCAGCGGCGCTCCCGGCTGCAGCAGGTGGTCCTGCCCGAGGACCTCCTCGAGCGAGCGCGGCCGCATCCGCACGGCCAGCGGAGCGGTCGCGGCGGCTCGCTCCTCGCCGGCGGCGGCGAACAGGTCCAGGTCCTCGGCCACGGCCGTGACCCTATGCCCCGCCGACGCCGGCTCGTCCGCCCCGGAGGAGACTGGAGGGGTGCTGGGGCGCCTCGGACGTTGGAGCGCGACCCACCGCTGGCTGGTGCTGGGAGTCTGGGGCCTCGTCCTCGTCGCGGGGGCCATCGCCGGCTCGGCCGTGATCGGTCGCCTGCAGGGCGGCTTCGGCGCCGCCGACTCGTTCGAGTCGATCCGCGGCTTCCACGAGATCGCCGACACCAACCCCTACGGCGTCCAGGTGCAGGTGCTCGTCGACCGCGTCGCGGTGCACGACGTCGCCACCAAGACAGCCGTGACCGAGGCGGCCAACGCCACCCGCGAGGTGGCCGGGGTGGGCCGGGTGGTCACCGCCTACGACGTGGCCGACCCGGCGATGCGCGCGACCGACGGCACGGCGCAGCTGGCCCTGGTGGACCTCGAGCACGGGCTGTCCGACACCAACGTCTCCACGGCGATCGCCCAGGTCGAGAAACAGTTCGGCGGCATCTCCCCGCAGGTCCCAGGGGCCACCGTGCTGTTCGGCGGCGAGGAGCTCACCAACCGGGAGATCCGGGAGCAGGTCGACAAGGACACCCGGCGCGGCGAGCTGATCGCCCTACCGATCACGCTGGTCCTGATGGTCCTGATCTTCGGCGGGCTGACCGCGGCCGGCGTCCCGCTCATGGGGGCCCTCGCCACCGTCGCCGGCGGGTTCATCACCCTGTACGGCTTCTCGTTCGTGATCGACATCGATCAGAACGTGCTCCCTGTCACGACGGTGCTCGCGCTCGGCCTGGCCATCGACTACTCGCTGCTGTACGTCAACCGGTTCCGGGAGGAGCGCGGACACGGCCATGGCCTGCTCGACGCGATCGAGCGGACGTCGGCCTCGGCCGGTCGCACGATCACCTTCTCCGGGCTGACCGTGGCGATGGCGCTGAGCGGCCTGTTCGTCTTCGAGTCGCGGATCTACCGCGCCATCGCGGCCGCGGGCGTCGGGGTCGTGCTGATCGCCATGGCCACCGCGCTGACCCTGGCCCCCGCCCTGCTCGGCCTGGTCGGTCGCCGGGTCTCGGCCGACGCACGCCCACCGGTGGACGACGGGTTCTTCGCCCGGCTGGCGGCCGCCGTCCAGCGGCACCCCGGGCCGGTCGTCGTCGGGATGCTCGCGTTGTTCGGCGCCCTCGGGGCGCCGTTCCTGCGAGTCCAGCTGGGCAACAGCGGCGTGGGGCTGCTGCCCACGTCCTTCCAGAGCAGGCAGCTGGCCGACACCGTGGCGGCCCGGTTCCCCGGTGCCGGTAGCGACCCGGTGATCGTGGTGGTGCGGGGCACTCCTGCCGACGTGTCCGGCTGGGCCAGGACCCAGGCGTCCCGGCCGGACGTCGCGGCGGTCGGGACTCCGGTGCAGCAGGGGGCCGACACCATCGTCAACGTCGTCCCCAAGGGGAACGGGCGCGACGCCACCGCACAGAACCTGGTCAGGGACCTGCGGGCCGACCGCCCGGCTGGGACGTCCTGGGTGACCGGCAACGCGTCCGTCGCGGTCGACTTCGTGGACGAGATCAAGGCACGCGCGCCGTGGGCGCTGCTGTTCGTGGTGGTCGCCGCGTTCGTGCTGCTGTTCCTCATGACCGGGTCGGTGCTGATCCCGCTGAAGGCCCTGATCATGAACGTGCTGTCGCTGTCTGCGACGTTCGGGCTGCTGGTGCTGATCTTCCAGGACGGCCACCTCGCGTCCCTGCTCAGCTTCACGCCCACCGGGGTGATCGAGACCTGGCTCCCGGTGCTGGTCTTCGCGTTCGCGTTCGGGCTGTCGATGGACTACGAGGTCTTCCTGCTGTCCCGGATCAAGGAGCTGCACGACTCCGGACGCAGCAACGACGAGTCCGTTCGGGTGGGCCTGCAGCGCAGCGGCCGGATCATCTCCAGCGCCGCACTGCTCATGGTCATCGTGTTCCTCGGCTTCGCCGCCGGCGAGATGCTCGGAATCAAGCAGATGGGCGTCGCCCTGGCGCTGGCCGTGATCATCGACGCCACGCTGGTCCGCATGATCTTCGTGCCCGCGACCATGACCCTGCTCGGCGACCTCAACTGGTGGGCACCGGCTCCGCTGCGGCGTTTCCACGACCGGTTCGGCCTGCGCGAGGAGCCGGAGGAGGCCACCCACGATCCAGTGGAGTCCCCGTGAGCGGTATGCCGCTCATCGACGTCGATGACGCTCACCGAGACTCCACTCGCGCGCAGGTCTAGTTGCGGCGGGTGTCCGGGATCACCTCGCGGCCGGGCTCGTTCGGCACCGGAGCGTGCCTGTCCGCCGGCGGGACGGCGTCGATGCCGGCCTCCTTGCGCTGCTCTGCCGTGATGGGGGTCGGTGCCCCGGTCAGCGGGTCGAAGCCGCCGCCCGTCTTGGGGAACGCGATCACCTCACGCAGCGAGTCGGCGCCGGCCAGCAGCATGCAGATGCGGTCCCAGCCGAAGGCGATGCCGCCGTGCGGCGGCGGGCCGTAGTTGAACGCCTCGAGCAGGAAGCCGAACTTCTCCTGGGCCTCCTCGGTGGTCAGCCCGATCACCTCGAACACCCGCTGCTGCATCTCCCGGCGGTGGATACGGATCGACCCGCCGCCGATCTCGTTCCCGTTGCAGACGATGTCGTAGGCATAGGCCAGCGCCTCGCCAGGGGACTTCTCGAACCCGTCGGCCCACTCGCGGTTGGGCGAGGTGAACGGGTGGTGGACGGCGGTCCAGCCGCCGTCCTCGGTCTCCTCGAACATGGGGGCGTCGACCACCCACAGGAACGACCATGCCGACTCGTCGATGAGGCCGACCCGGCGGGCGACCTCGAGCCGGGTCGCGCCGAGCAGGGCCAGCGCCTCGGCGCGGTGGCCCGCTGCGAAGAAGGCGCAGTCGCCCTCGTTCGCCCCGACCGCCTCGCGCAGGCCGGCCCGCTCCGCCTGGGACAGGTTCTTGGCGACCGGCCCGCCGAGCTCGCCGTCGGGCAGGAACGTGACGTAGGCCAGCCCCTTGGCCCCGCGCTGCTTGGCCCACTCCTGCCACGCGTCGAACGTCTTGCGCGGCTGGTCGGCACCGCCGGGCATGACCACGGCGCCCACGTGGCGGGCCTGGAAGACCCGGAACGGGGTCTGCGCGAAGTAGTCGGTGAGGTCCACCAGCTCGAGGCCGAACCGCAGGTCCGGCTTGTCGGTGCCGTATCGGGTCATCGCCTCGGCGTACGTCATCTGCGGGATCTCGCCGATCTCGTGGTCCAGCACCCCCTTCCACAGCGCCCGGACGACGGCCTCGCCGATCTCGATGATGTCGTCCTGCTCGACG